>NZ_JBEXPH010000006.1:0-109553 GCF_040611955.1 Streptomyces sp. NPDC006510
TCGGACACGCACTCGTTCTGCCACCCGGACAGAATGACGCCCACGCGCCGTCCACCACAGCACCCGGACGGCGCGTCACATCACAACAGGGCAAAGGTTGCCTGATGCGGCACTAGCGTTCCGGCACGCCGGGCGCCGCCATCGGCGACGACTCGACCGTCAGCTAATGGCAGTGGAGCCGGGCCGACGCACTCCAGTAGTCGGACTGCCGGATGTGGGCGGACGGCCCGCCGGGCGGACGGCTCGTCGCGGGCGGATGCGCGAAGGGCCCCGCATGTGCGGGGCCCTTCGACGCGGGATGCCGTCGGGGTGGCCGACCGGCCGGTCAGCTGTCGCCGTTGCGCTCCCCCAGAGTGACCTCGGCCGTTGCCGTCCGGCCGTCGCGCTTGTAGGTCAGCGTTACCCGGTCGCCGGGCTTGTGGGTCCAGATCTCGCCGATCAGGGTCGGCCCGCTGTCGATCGCGGTGTCGTTGAACCTCGTGATGACATCTCCCGCCCTGAGGCCGGCCCGGTCCGCGGGGCCGTCCTTCGACACGGCTGCCGTACCGTCCGCCCCCTGGTCGGAGATGACCGCGCCGCCGGTCTTCTCGTCCATGGTGACCGTGGCGCCGATCACCGGGTAGACCGGCTTGCCGGTCTTGATCAGCTGCTGGGCGACATTCGTCGCCTGGTTGATCGGGATCGCGAAGCCGAGGCCGATGGAGCCCGCCTGGGTCTGGCCGACGCTGCTGCCGGTCGACTGGATGGCCGAGTTGATGCCGATCACCGCACCGCGCGCATCGAGCAACGGGCCGCCGGAGTTGCCCGGGTTGATCGAGGCGTCGGTCTGCAGGGCGCTCATGTACGAGTTGCTGCCGCCGGAGCCGTCGCCGGAGGCGACCGGGCGGTTCTTCGCGCTGATGATGCCCGTGGTGACCGTGTTGGACAGGCCGAACGGGGCGCCGATCGCGATCGTGGAATCGCCCACCGCGACCTGGTCCGAATTGCCGAGGGCCAGCGGGGCGAGCCCCGACGGCGGGTTCTTCAGCTTCAGAACGGCGACGTCGTAGCCCTGCGCCCGGCCGACCACCTCGGCGCCGTACTTCTTGCCGTTGGAGAACGTCACCGTGAGCTGGCCACTGTCCGCCGCGGAGGCCACCACGTGGTTGTTCGTGAGGATGTGGCCCTCCTTGTCGTAGACGAAGCCGGTACCCGTACCGCCCTCGCCGTCACCGCCCTGTGCGTCGATGGTGACGACGCTGGGCAGCGCCTTGGCCGCGACGCCCGCGACCGTACCGGGATCGCGCTTGAGGTCCTGCGGGTTGGCCGAGGCCGAAACCGTGGTCGAGCCGGAGCCGTTTCGGTCGGCCGCCCAGTAGCCGAGGGCGCCGCCGATGCCGCCGGCGATCAGCGCCGCGGCCGCCACCGCCGCCACCAGCCCGCCCATGCCGCGCCTGCGCTGGCCTTCGGGGGCGTACGACTGGGGCGGGGCGCCCCAGACCGGATCGCCACCGCCCGCACCGTGGGACGCGTACGCGGGCACGGCGGGCGGGGGCGGCCAGTTGGCCTCGGCTGCCGACTGAGGCGCATGGGCTGCGTGTGGGGTATGGGGTGCGTGGGGAGGTGTCTCCGGGACGGGAGCCATGGGGGTGGCGGCGGCGGTGGTCGGTTCGGCCACCGGGGCGGGGGTGGACGCGGGCGTGCTCCCGGGTGGCCCCTGAGGAGCATCGGCCGGCACGGGAGGTGCGGACGGAACGGACGGAACGGCCTCGGCCGCAGTGCCCTCGTTGCCCTCGTTCTCTGTGCTCACAGCTCTTTACTCCTCGGTTCCACATCAATTTTTGGCAAGAGATCCGCTGTGTACGTGTCCCGTAACAGCCTTTCCCAAGGCACGTCAGGCCACTGTAAGCAGGACCTGTGCATCCGCACACCAATCTTTACATCGGGCAAAACGGTCTCACGAGGCAAGACGCACCGCCGCCGCGGCGCGGGGTGCGCACATCCGCCGCACAACGTGTGCACAGCGGTCGCCTCCCGGTGACACGATGACGCGGTGACCCACGCACGCCAGCAGCCCACGCACCACCCCATCCAGGTCATCGCTCACCGGGGCGCGTCCGACGACGCCCCCGAGCACACCCTGGCCGCGTACCGGAAGGCGATCGAGGACGGCGCCGACGCCCTGGAGTGCGACGTACGGCTCACCGCCGACGGCCACCTCGTGTGCGTGCACGACCGCCGGGTGAACCGCACCTCCAACGGCCGCGGCGCCGTCTCCACCCTGGAGCTCTCCGCACTCGCCGCCCTCGACTTCGGCTCCTGGAAGGACCGCGAGGAGTCGGAGTCCCCGGACTGGGATCCGGTGCCGGGGGAACTCACCTCCGTACTCACCCTGGAGCGACTGCTCGAACTCGTCGTCGAGACCCGGGCCGCCGGGCGTCCGCTCCAGCTGGCGATCGAGACCAAGCACCCCACCCGCTGGGCGGGCCAGGTCGAGGAGCGGCTGCTGCATCTGCTGAAGCACTTCGAGCTCGACGACCCCTCGACCGACGACCTGTCACCGGTACGCGTCATGAGCTTCTCGGCGCGCTCCCTGCACCGCATCCAGGCCGCGGCCCCCACCCTGCCGACCGTGTACCTGATGCAGTTCCTCTCGCCACGACTGCGCGACGGGCGGCTGCCGGCCGGGGCGCGGATCGCGGGCCCCGGGATGCGGATCGTACGCAACCACCCCGGATACATCGAGCGGCTGCACCGTGCGGGGCACCGCGTGCACGTCTGGACGGTGAACGAACCGGAGGACGTGGAACTCTGCGTCGACCTGGGCGTCGAGGCAATCATCACGAACCGCCCCAAACAGGTTCTGTCACAACTGGGACGCTCTTAACATCAGTTACACGGAGTACACCGGCGCATTCGAACCGTATTTGATCGTTACGAGTGCGTCACCGGCAGTCCATTGGCCGGTTTCCGGTCCAGTCCAGGGGGGCATCCACTCCGTGGCGTGGGGCAAAGGAGGTCTCGGGGGTGGCGTTGGTGGTGGCACAGGAAGTGCCCACGTCGTCGAGCATGGCCGTACCCCATGGCCCTGCGGGCGTGGGCCAGGCGCGGCACCGGATGCGCGAGCAGTTGCGCAGCCACGGGGTGTCGGATTCGGTCGTCGACGATGCTGTACTGATTCTTTCCGAACTGCTCAGCAATGCCTGCCGGCACGGCAGGCCACTGGGCCGGCACACGGATGTGGGTGACGGCGACGTCCGCGCCGCATGGCGCGTCGACAGAACGGGCGGGCTGACCGTCGAGGTGACGGACGGAGGCGGTCCGACCCGTCCGGTTCCGGCCACGCCGTCGGTCACGGCGCGTGGCGGCCGCGGGCTCAACATCATCAGTGCGCTCGCCGACGAGTGGGGCGTACGCGACAGTTCGTCCGGTGAAGTGACCGTCTGGGTCCTCGTCAACGAGGGACACGGGCAGGAGTCCGGGGTGCCGGGTACGCCGGGGCCGGGCGTGTCGGGGCTCGACGCGCTGGGCTTCGCGGACGCCTTCGACGACGTCGGCTGACGTTCCGGCGCGGATACCCGCCGCCGCGGCGGCGGGGGGCGCGGCACCTGTACGGGCATACGCAACGATGCGCGGGCACGCGGAAAGGCGCGTTCCGCACCCCGGTTCCGCCGGACGTGTGGGCGCGTGTGTCCCGGATGTGACAGGGACGGCTAGGCTCGCGGCCCAGACCGCACTGTCGCAAACGGGAGAAAGCCCACCATGGCCAAGAAGCGCCCTCAGACCAAGGCCGGGAAGCAGCAACTCAAGGATGGCGAGATCCCGGTGGTCGGGGCTCGTGAGCCCTGCCCGTGCGGTTCGGGCCGCCGCTACAAGGCATGTCACGGCCGCGCCGCCGCCCAGGCCGTGACCGAGCTCGTCCACCGCCCTTTCGAGGGTCTGGCCGGCGAGTGCGACTGGGTCGCGCTGCGCGAGCTGGTGCCCGCCGCCACGGTCGCGCTGACGCTGAAGGACGGGCTGCCCGAGGGCGTGCCCTCGGTGACGCTCGCGACCGTCCTGCCGATGGCCTGGCCGGCGCTTCGCCGCGACGACGGTTCGGTGCTGCTCGCCCTGCAGAACGACACCCCGTCCGGCGACCTCAGCCGTGACCTCGCGGACACCCTGCGGCGGGCGCTTGCCGCCGAGCCCGGTTCGCCCGTGGCGGCGCAGCGCGTGCCGGCCGACGGCCCCCGGCTCCAGGACGTGCTCGACCCCGACGCGGCGTTCGAGCCCGTCGTCCACTCCGGCTTCGAGTTCTGGGTTCCGGACGCGGAGAACGCCACACCCGAGGTGTCCGCCTCCCTGGAGCGCGCCAACGAGGCGGCGATCCCGACGACGCGGCTCGCCGGCGTGGATGCCGCCTACTGGTGCGAGACCCCGGAGAAGAACCACCTTCGCTGGGTCATGCCGCACGCCGAGGAACGGCTGCTCGACGCGCTCGCCCGGCTGCACACCGCCGGCACCTCCTCGCTGGGCGAAGGGACCAGGCTGGTCGGCTCCTTCCGGGCGCACGGGCTGATGGTCCCGGTCTGGGACCTGCCGAGCGCGATGGGGGCCGAGGAGTGCGAGAAGCCCGCGGCCGAGTTCGCGGAGCGACTGACCGCGGCGCTCGCCTCGGACGCACCGCTCACCGCCGAGGAGCGGCGGGCCCGTGGCGGGCTCACCAACCGCCAGGTGACGCTCAGTTGACGGTGACACCCACCGGACCCGCAGGGCCCGTCGGGTGACTCGCGTCACAACTCCCCGTACTCACAGGTAAATCCCTGTCCGAATACGCGAGATCGAATTTGCGAACGGCAGATCTCTTGTTACCGTTCTAGAAGCCCGGTCGCTGGTGCATCCCCCGTCGCCAGCGATCGGGCATCCTCATTTCCGGGCACGGCGCACAGTGCGCGACGCGGCGCACGAGCCGGCGCACAAGCCCCTCGCCGGTACGCCCCGGCTCATCGGGCACTACGGTCCACGACCGCCCCGCCAGCGAGTACCCCGTCCCACATCCTTTGCTTCCCCCACATTCCCCACTCGACAGCAGACCCCCTGCGTACGACCGACGGAACGGGAGAGCTGGAGGGCCGACGGAACCGTGACCACCGCAGGAGCCCGGACGCCCGGCGCGTCGGTGAACCGCGCGGGGACCGACCGGTCTCGGACAGATACCGGATACCGAATGCCAGATATCGAATGCCGGGTACCGGATGCCGGACGATCTCCACGAATACCCGCCGCCACCCCACTTCGGGGTTAGTCGAATAGATATTCGAAAACTCCGTCCGGGGCGTTCCGGAAAGGCCGTCAGAAAGTCTTCTGCCGCCAGACTTTGCAGCGGCAGACTTTGCATTTGTGCGGCACGGGCCGCGATCGGATCCGCGACCGTATCCGCCCGCGGGAAACCGATCACCCCGACAGTCACGAACCTCGTCTGTCAGCTTCGCATGAGTTTCTGACGTTCCGCCGGATATTCCGACGGAATACCGGGGCCGGCGCGGCTCGCCCCTTCGCTCCGGTACCTGTCAGTACGCGAGCCGGCTGCCGCCGTCCGGTGCGCCGCTGCTCGCCTCGACCAGCGCGTCCAGCACCGCCCCCACGTCCGGCAGCCACGGCGCGGCGGACGCCGGAGCCGGGCCCCTGCCGTTCGGACGCGGTCCGGCCTCCGGGGAGGGAATCCGCTCCCAGCGCACCTGCCCCGCCCCCACTTCGGACGGCGGAAGGACGAGATAGCCGCCCTCCCCGTGGAAACGCAGCGAACTGGGTACCCAGTCCTGGGCGTACAGCAGCTCACCGAGCCGTTCGAGGGTGTACGGGGCGACCAGCAGCGACCACCGGGTCGGCGTCGCCACCACCGGTCCGAGCCGCACGCCCATCCGGTCCAGCTCGACCAGCGCCCGGGCGGCGGCCACGGCCGGCAGGCTCAGCGCGCACGGGGCGCGCCCTCCGGTGGCCAGGAGGATCGGAACTGTGGGCCGGTTGGCCCACCACCAGCGCACCATGCGCTCGTCGGTGGTCGCCGCGAGGAGACCGGGATCGAAGGGGTGTGCGCCGGGCACGGCGCACTCGGGATCAGGACAGGCGCAGCCGCGGCCACGGCCACCGCGACCACCGGCCGCCTCCAGCCCCACTCCGGGGAGCACTGGCCACTGCCATGCGGAGGCACAGGTCAGAGCCGCGTCGAGCTGGGCGGGCCTTCCCCTGCGCCGGAGCCTGCGTCGCCTTCCGAGGATCTCGCGCATGAGCGCTCGTTCCTTTCCGTTGAACGCCGAGAGTCCACTTCACACCACGTGTGAGTCGCTGTACGTGTACATCAATTCACTGTGCGTACATGCTCTTCAAATCTGCGGTACGGGTGGGTCGTCGGTACCGAGCGTGGGCCGAGCCGAGTCGAGCAGGTGCGAGACGGGTCCGGACGAACAGGTCCGGACAAGCATGGCGAGGAGCAGCGCAGGTATCGCGCCTGCCGTCCCAAGGTGCAAACCCCGCCACTCGGGGGTGGGGGCGTGGCCGTCACAAGAGAGGACGTCCGGGCCCACTGCCGGGTTCCGGGGCGATCGAACTGCCCCTGACCTTCATCGATTACGTACCCAGCATGCCCGAAATGACGCTCCCTCCGGGACTTCACCCCGAGAACACCCCCTGTTCGAGCACGCCCAGTCGACCGCAAATGCCTGCCGCGGGGTGCGTTTTTTGGCCAACTTAGCAGCCGCTCGGACACCATAAATACCGTACGGACAATGCTGGACATCGCCTCACTTGTGCGTGTACATGTGGTGCTACGTGTACATGCGGATGCACTGATAGCGGCGCAGTATGACATGGGGGTTTGCGATGCTATTCGACAGAACGCACTGGTCGGAAAGCCGACGACCATGAGCGCCCCACACCTGCCGAAAGTGGCTGGAATCGATCCCAAAGTTCCGGTTTCAGCGCACACTGCCGGGCCACTGTCCGAAGCGTCCTCCGCCCCGGGAGCCTTCATCCAGGACCGGCTCGCCGGCTGGGTCTCCGACCTCACCACGTTGCACGAACTCACCGAGCAGCTGGCCAGAACCGGCACGCTCGACGACGCACTCCACGAGCTGCTGGACGCCGGAGCCTCCCTGGTCGGCGCCCGCCGGGGCCTGGTCGCCTTCGAACCGTCCGACCGGCGCGGCCCCGTGAGCACCATCGGCCTCGGGCTCGCCCATGCCGAGCTCGGGCAGATCGAGACGGTGCCGCGCACCGCCACCTCCTACGGCCGGATCCTGGAAGGGCTCCCGGACACCGAAGGCGCGCAGACCACCCCCGACCTGCTCGGCGACACCGGCCTGGACCCCCGCCGCCGCGAAGTCGCCGCCCGGCTCGGGTACGCCGCCAGCTACGCCGTACCGATCACTGCCGAGGCGACCGGCCGGCTCGGGGCCGCCGTCTGGCTGTACGACGAACCCGCCGAACCGCTGGAGCGCCAGCGCCATCTCATCGGCCTCTACGCCGGATACGCCGGTGAGCACCTGGCCAGGCTGTTGGAGCTGGAGCGGGCCAAGGCCGATGTCGCCACCGTCGCGGAGGAACTGCTGCCCACCCGGCTGCCCCGGGTCGCCGGAGTACAGCTGGCCGCCCGTCACCGCAGGGCGGCGCAGGGTGGCGGCGACTGGTACGACGCGTTGGCGCTGCCGGAGGGTGCGCTCGGTCTCGCCGTGGGCTCGGTGAACGGCTCCGGGCCGAGCGCCCTGGCCGCCATGGGACGGCTGCGGGCCGGCCTGCGGGCGTACGCCGTAATGGAGGGCGAGGATCCGGTCGCCGTGCTCTCCGATCTGGAACTGCTGCTGCGGCTCACCGAACCGGCCCGTACCGCGACCGCGCTCTTCGCCTACTGCGAACCCGCCGAGCGCAAGATCCTGCTGGCCGGCGCGGGCCACACCCCGCCGCTCGTCATCGGCGACCGGCGCACCGAGTTCATCGAGACCTCGGTCTCCGCGCCGCTGGGCATGCTCGCCTGCTGGGAGGCGCCCAGCGTGGAGATCACCCCGGCTCCCGGCGAAACCGTTCTGCTCTACACCGACGGACTGCTGCGCCGCACCGGCAACTCGACGGACCGGTCCTTCGCGCGGCTCCACTCGGCGGCCGCGTCGGTGCCGAAGGCGATGCGCCACGACGCCGGATCCGTCGCCGACCATGTGCTGCGCACCGTGCTGCCGGACGGGCTCGAACGGAGCGACAGCGCCGAGGACGTGGTCGTACTGGCCGCGCGTTTCGAGTGAAGGCGCCCGGTAGCCTCCCGGCGCTCTGATCCTCGCGGCACTCCCGGCCCAGCCATGTAACAGGTCTTCCGGCCCTGTGCCCCCTTCCGTACGCCCGTACGATGGTCGGGGTCCAGTGTCGTATCAAGGAGAGACAAATCGTGGCTGAGGAGCTCACCCCGGAGAACCCGGAGACCGAGGAAGAAGAGACGGTCAAGCAGCGGAAGAACGGCCTGTACCCGGACGTCTCCGATGAACTCGCCGCGAACATGAAGTCCGGTTGGGCCGATACCGAACTGCACGGCCTCGAACCGATCGCCCAGGCCGCACACACGGCCGCCCGCCGCGCCGCGCTCTCCGCGCGTTTCCCCGGTGAGCGACTGGTCATCCCCGCGGGCAACCTGAAGACCCGCTCCAATGACACCGAGTACGCCTTCCGCGCCTCCACCGAGTACGCGTACCTCACCGGCGACCAGACCCAGGACGGCGTCCTCGTCCTGGAGCCGACCGAGGACGGTCACGAGGCGACCATCCACCTGCTGCCGCGCTCCAACCGCGAGAACGGCGAGTTCTGGCTCGACGGCCAGGGCGAGCTGTGGGTCGGCCGCCGTCACTCCCTCGCCGAGGCCGAGCAGCTGCTGGGCATCCCGGCGAAGGACGTCCGCGAGCTCCCCGCCGCGCTGACCGGGGCCACCGGCCCGGTCCGTAACGTCCGCGGCCACGACGCCGGCATCGAGGCCGCGCTGACCGACAAGGTCACCGCGGAGCGCGACGAGGAGCTGCGCGTCTTCCTGTCCGAGGCCCGGCTGGTCAAGGACGCCTTCGAGATCGCCGAGCTCCAGAAGGCCTGCGACGCCACCGCGCGCGGCTTCGAGGACGTCGTGAAGGTCCTCGACAAGGCCGAGGCGACGAGCGAGCGCTACATCGAAGGCACCTTCTTCCTGCGCGCCCGCATCGAGGGCAACGACATCGGCTACGGCTCGATCTGCGCGGCCGGCCCGCACGCCACCACCCTGCACTGGGTGCGCAACAACGGCCCGGTGCGCTCCGGCGAGCTGCTGCTGCTCGACGCCGGCGTGGAGACCAACGACCTCTACACCGCCGACGTGACCCGCACCCTTCCGATCAACGGCACGTTCACGCCGCTGCAGCGGAAGATCTACGACGCCGTGTACGAGGCCCAGGAGGCGGGCATCGCCGCCGTCAAGCCCGGCGCCGACTACCGCGACTTCCACGACGCCGCACAGCGGGTACTCGCCGAGAAGCTCGTCGAGTGGGGCCTGCTGGGCGACCTGTCCGTGGACAAGGTCCTGGAGCTGGGGCTCCAGCGCCGCTGGACGCTGCACGGCACCGGCCACATGCTCGGCATGGACGTCCACGACTGCGCCGCCGCGCGCACCGAGACGTACGTCAACGGAACCCTGGAGCCCGGCGTCTGTCTCACGGTCGAGCCCGGTCTGTACTTCCAGACCGACGACCTGACCGTGCCCGAGGAGTACCGGGGCATCGGCGTCCGGATCGAGGACGACATCCTCGTCACCGAGGACGGCAACCGGAACCTCTCCGACAAGCTGCCGCGCCGGGCGGACGAGGTCGAGGAGTGGATGGCTCGGCTCAAGGGCTGATCCGGAACATCCGGCGGGTCCGGCGACGGGCCCCATGCGTCGAAGGACGCCCTGCTCAGGACACCATGAGCAGGGCGTCCTTCCGCCATTTCAGGACCTTGTCGAAGCTGACCACGGCACCCTGGCCGGGGCGGTTGCCGAAGTGCACGTGGTCGGCGAGCTGCTCGATCAGACACAGCCCCCGCCCGTCCTCGGCACTGAGCGGCGGGTACTGCCGGGGTTCGTACTGCTGGGGTCCGTACTCCCGGGTTCCGTGCTGCTGGGTTCCGTGCTGCTGTGCGGAGGTGCGGTGCGTGCGCCGGGCTGGGAAACCGGGCCCAGAATCGGCGACCTCGATCCGGCACTTCTCGCCGTCCAGATAGGCGGTGACCCGGTACTGCCCCGAGGCGGCCCCGGGCAGCTCGTCCCATACGTCCCACGGGTCCCGGGCACCGCCTTGGTCGGCCTGGCTCTCCTGGACGCTGTGGTCACCGCCGTGCTCGACGGCGTTGGCACAGGCCTCGCTGAGTGCGACCGACAGGTCGAAGGAGATGTCCGGATCCACGCCTGCGGTCTCCATCGTGCCCAGCAGAAAGCGACGGGCGAGCGGAACGCTCGCGGCCTCGCGCCGCAAATGGAGGGACCACCAGATGCTCATGCTCCAGCCTCCTGGCTGCGGCTCGACATACCGATACCTATTGCCGCGCAGCACCGTTCATAAGCGCAGACCGGATGTGAGACCGCTCATTCGGCGGATACCAGCGCTCCGTACACCCGTGTATGCCCGACCCGGCCGACGCCCCCCGACCGGCGTCCTGAACCGGCCACCGCGGCCCCGGCACGCTCCAATCGGACGGAAGACAACCTTCCGGACCTGCCGCACGGAGCCCGGGGGCTCGGTGCGATGATGGCCCCGCCATGTCTATGCCTGTCGCACGCGCCGGAGCCGGTCTGCGGCTCCTGAGGACCGCGGTGTTCACCGCGGTCTGTGTCGCGTTGTCCGCGGCAGGTCACTCCCTGGCCTCCTGCGCGCCCGTCCCCTGGTGGACCCTGCTCGCCGGATTCCTGGGCATGTCCGCGGTGGTGGCACCGCTCGCCGGACGCGAGCGTTCACTGCCGTCCATCGCCGCCGCACTCGCGGGCGGACAGATCGCCCTGCACGCCCTGTTCGGCATGGGTACGCACGGCACCCCGGCGAACGCCGCAGCGGGCGACGACTCACTGATCCGGTTCGCCGCGAGCCTCGTGTGCGGGGCCGGGCCGGCGCAGCTGAGTGCCGCCGAGGCGCAACGCATCGTCACCACCGCGGGCATCGACCCGGCGTCGGTGGCGGCCGGCGGCCACCAGCACATGGCCGCCGCGTCCGGCACGGATCCGGCCGCCCTCGCCGCTCTGCTGCCCGACCTGCCCATGGTGCTCGGCCACCTGCTGGCTGCGGTGGTCACCGGCTGGCTGCTGCGCCGCGGCGAGATCGCCCTGTTCCGGCTCGTCCGGCTGTCCGCGCACGGCGCCCAGCAGATCGCTGCCGGGGCCCGGCTGCGCGCGCTGCGCGCGGCGCTCGCCCTGGTCGACGCCCTGCGCGCCGGACTTCCCGGCGGCCCCACGACCGGGCCGTGCACCGCCCGTACGGCAGTCGACGCCCCGGCCCCCGCCGCCGGGGACCCGTTGCAGCACCTGGTGATCAGGCGCGGTCCGCCCGCCGCGTACGCGCTCGCAGCCTGACGCGACACCCTCCACCCGGCGCACGGACCGCTCCGTGCCGTACCCGGTCGCGCATACCCGCCGCTCGGGAAGGAGAGGAGAGGTGTCGTGATGCCGTCGCGCACCCGCGCGCCGGACCGCCTTTCCTTCGTGCTTCCGTGGAGTAATCCCTGTCATGAACGTTTCCCGCATCGCCCTCGCCGGCGGCCTCGCCGCGTCCACCGTCCTGCTCCTCGCCGGTACCGCCTCCGCGCACGTCAGCGTGCAGCCGCAGGGCGAGGCCGCCAAGGGCGGCTACGCCACCGTCAACTTCAAGGTCCCCAACGAACGCGACGACGCCTCGACGACCAAGCTCGAAGTCAGCTTCCCGACCGACCACCCGCTGGCCTCCGTCATGCCGCAGGCCGTACCCGGCTGGGACATCGAGGTCACCAAGAGCAAGCTGGCCAAGCCGATGGAGATGCACGGCCAGAAGATCAACGAGGCCGTCTCCAAGGTCACCTGGACCGCCAAGGGCGACAAGGACGAGCGCGGCATCCGCCCCGGCGACTTCCAGCAGTTCCCGCTCTCCATCGGCCAGCTCCCCGAGGACGCCGACCAGCTGGTGTTCAAGGCCATCCAGACGTACGACAACAAGGAAGTCGTCCGCTGGATCGAGGAGCCGAAGGACGGCGCCGCCGAGCCCGAGAGCCCGGCGCCCGTCCTCGCCCTGACCGCGGCGACCGCCGGCGAGCACGGCTCGGCCGCCGATGCCAAGGGCGCCGGCGAGCACGCGGCGGACAAGAAGACGACCGCCGCCTCGGACACGTCCTCCAGCGACACCACGGCCCGTGTCCTCGGCATCGTCGGCATCGTCATCGGCGTGGCCGGGGTGGCCTTCGGCGTGCTCGCCGGCCGCCGCCGCGCCGCCTGATCCACAGCCCCACACGTCCCACCGACCACCAGGAATCAGTGCTCCATGCCCAAGAAAACGGTGCTGGCCGCGGCGTTCGCCGCCGCGGCCGCGCTCACCCTGTCCGCCTGCGGCAGCAGCGACGACAGCACCAAGAAGCCCATCGCCGATGTGTCGGTCCAGGCGAAGACCAAGGCCGCGACCGCCCTTGACCAGCCGTTCACCAAGCCGAATCTGGTACTCACCGACACCCACGGCAAGAAGTACGACCTCCGGGAGCAGACCAAGGGCAAGCCGACCCTGATCTACTTCGGCTACACCAACTGCCCCGACGTCTGCCCGCTCATCATGAGCAACATCGCCATCGCCAAGAAGTCGCTGCCCAAGGCCGACCAGGAGAAGCTCCAGGTCGTCTTCGTGACCACCGACCCCGAGCGGGACACCCCGTCCTCGCTGGGCAGCTGGCTCAAGTCCCAGGACGCCTCCTTCATCGGCCTCACCGGCGACTTCCCGACCATCCAGGCGGGCGCGCGCCAGATCGGCATCGGCATCGACGCGCCGAAGAAGGAGAAGGACGGCACGGTCGTCTCGATGCACGGCTCCCAGGTCATCGCGTTCTCCCCGAAGACCGACAAGGGGTACCTCGTGTACAGCGAGGACACCTCGCCCGACGACTACACCAAGGACCTTCCCAAGATCATCAAGGGGGAGACCCCGTGAACCGCCGCACCACCCTCGTCGGCGTCATCGCCCTCACCACCGGGCTGACGCTGGCGGGTTGCTCGTCCTCGGAGAGCAGGCCCGAGCTGAAGGTGACCGGCGCGTTCATGCCGCAGCCCGTCAGCGACATGGCGGCCGGCTTCCTCGTCGTGAAGAACAGCGGCGGGGCGTCCGACCGGCTCACCTCCGTCACCAGCCCCCTCTCCGACGACGTCACGATGCACGAGACGAAGAACCAGACGATGCGCATGGTGACGTCCTTCGACGTGCCCGCGGGCGGCGAGCTGGATCTGGAGCGCGGCGGGAACCACATCATGTTCATGAAGCTCAAGCAGCAGCCCGAGCAGGGCGAGACGGTGCCCGTGGAGCTGCACTTCGAGAAGGCCGACCCGATCAAGGTCGACCTTCCCGTGAAGGAGACCACCCACAACCCGAAGAAACAGTGAGGGACTGACTCGTCATGACAGCCACCGCCCCGCACTTCGGACCGACCCCGTCGACTCCCGCGATGCGACGCCCACTCGCCGCGGCCGCACTCCTCGCCACCCTCATCGGCATGGTGTTCGGCTTGTTGCTGGGAGGCGCGGGCCCGGCGTCCGCGCATGCCGCACTGACCGGGAGCAATCCGCAGGACGGGGCGGTGGTCGACACCGCTCCCAAGGAAGTCACACTCACCTTCTCCGAGCAGGTCGCCCTCGGCGACGACTCCATCCGGGTCCTGGACCCCGACGGCAAACGCGCCGACACCGGCGGCGCACCACGTGATCTGCAGAGCGGCTCCACCGTGAAGTACGGCATCTCGCTGCACACCGGACTGCCCGACGGCACGTACACCGTCGCCTGGCAGGCCGTGTCCGCGGACAGCCACCCCGTGTCCGGCGCCTTCACCTTCTCCGTCGGAGCACCCTCGAAGACCACCGTGGCGCTCCCGACGAACGAGGCCGGGGGCGGCCTCGTCGGCGCCCTCTACGGCATCGCGCGCTACGCCGCGTACGCCGGTTTCATCCTGCTGGCCGGCGGCTCCACCTTCGTGCTGGCCTGCTGGCAGCGCGGCGCGGGTGCCCGTCCCCTGCAGCGCCTGGTCGCACGCGGCTGGATGACCCTCACCGTCGCCACCCTGGCCATGCTGCTCCTGCGCAACCCGTACACCGGGTCCGGGAAGCTCGCGGACGCCTTCGACCTCGACGGTCTCAAGGCCGTGCTCGACACCAAGCCCGGCGCCGCACTCGTCTCCCGACTGCTGTTGCTCGGTGCTTCCGCGCTCTTCATCGCCGTGCTCTTCGGGGCCTACGCCAAGCGCGAGGACGAGCGCGAGAAGAAGGACCTCACCTTCGGACTGGCCATCGGCGGCACGGTGATCGCTGCCGGGATCGCCGGTACATGGGCGCTCGCCGAGCACGCCTCGGCCGGTATCCAGCCCGGCATCGCCATGCCGGTCGACGTGCTCCACCTGCTGGCCGTCGCCGCCTGGCTCGGCGGTCTCACGGCCCTGCTGGTCGCGCTCTACCGGACCCCCGACATCGATGTGACGGCCGTACGCCGCTTCTCCGGCATCGCGTTCGGCAGCGTGATCGTGCTCGCCGCGACCGGGATCTACCAGTCCTGGCGCCAGGTCGGCACCTGGTCCGCGCTCACCGGCACCGGATACGGGCAACTGCTGCTCGTGAAGGTGGGGCTCGTCGCCGTCCTGGTCGGGGTCGCCTGGATCTCGCGGCGCTGGACGGCGCGTCTGATCACGGGCGGGGGCGGCGCGGCGACGGAGGCCGGGACCGAGACCGGAGCCGGGGCCGGAAAGGGGTCTTCGGCAGAGGCGTCCGACAAGGCCGAGGTCCCGGGCGCACCGGCGCCCACGGCCGAGGACCCCGCGCGGGCGGCTCAGCTCGCCCGGCAGCAGGCCGCCGTGGCCACCGCCGAGAAGAAGCGGATCCGCGACGCCGACCCCGACCGGTCCGGGCTCCGCAGGTCGGTACTGGCGGAAGTGGGAGTCGCCGTGGCGCTGCTGGCGGTGACGACCGTACTGACCTCGACCGAGCCGGCGCGTACCGAGGAAGAAGCGGCCCGCACTTCGGCGGCCGCCCCGGCAGCCCAAGGCCCGGTCGAGATGAAGCTGCCCTTCGACACGGGCGGCAAGAACGGCAAGGGAACGGTGCGGATGGAGATCATCCCCGCCCGTACCGGCGCCAATGAGCTCCACCTGTGGATCGACGGCAGCGACGGCCAGGTCATGGACATCCCCGAGGTGAAGGTCGCCTTCACCCTGGAGTCCAAGGACATCGGCCCGCTCCCCGTCGTCCCGGCCCGGCTGGCCGAGGGCCACTGGACCGCAGACGGCGTCCAGATCCCGATGGCGGGCAACTGGAAGGTCGCCGTGACCGTACGTACGTCGGACATCGATCAGACGACCGTCGACAAGAACATGAAGATCGGCTGAGCAGGATCGTGAGCGTAGACAACAGCAGGAAGACCTCCGCGAACAGGAAGACCTCGGCGGGCAGCAGAGGTGACGACACCCGTGGCAGCGGGGACGACCAGGAGGACGATGCCCGTGCCGGCGGTGGTATCTCCCGGCGTCGGCTGATCGGCAGCGCGGGCGCGGCCGGTGCGGCCGGACTGGTGCTGGGCGCGGCGGGCGGCGCCACCGGCTATGCCGCGACCCGGCCCGACGAACCCACCGCACTGACCACGGTCGGCTCCACCCGGGTGATGTTTCACGGGAAACATCAACCGGGGATCACCACTCCGCTTCAGGCATGCGGCCATCTCGTCGCCTTCGACCTGGTGCCCGGTGCCGGACGCAAGGAAGCCGCCGCCCTGATGCGCCGGTGGTCGACCGCGGCCGAGCGCCTGATGGCCGGCGACCCCGCCGGAAGCGGCGCGGCGGACGGCCCGGACCATGACACCGGGATCGCGCTGGATGCCGGACCGTCCTCGCTGACCGTCACCTTCGGCTTCGGCCGGACCTTCTTCGAACGCACAGGCCTGACCGCCCGCCGCCCACCCGGGCTCGACCCGCTGCCGCCCTTCTCCTCCGACCGCATCGACGCCGAGCGCTCCAACGGTGACCTCTGGGTCCAGATCGGCGCCGACGACGCGCTCGTCGCCTTCCACGCGCTGCGTGCCGTGCAGAAGGAGGCCGCCCCGGCCGCCAGGGTCCGCTGGCAGATGAACGGCTTCAACCGCGCCCCCGGCGCCACGGCTCAGCCGATGACCGCCCGCAATCTGATGGGCCAGATCGACGGCACCGGCAACCCGAAACCGGCCGAGAGCGACTTCGACCGCCGCATCTTCGTCCCGGGCGGAACCGATGCGGGGGACGGTGCGCAGACCGACGCGAAGTACGACTGGCTCGCGGGCGGCTCGTACGCGGTCGTACGCCGGATCAGGATGCTGCTCGACGACTGGGAGAAACTCCCGGTGGAACGGCAGGAGCAGGTCATAGGGCGCCGGAAGAAAGACGGCGCTCCGCTGAGCGGCGGCACCGAGACCACCGCGATGGACCTCGACCGGGCGGGCCCCGACGGCAGGCTCCTGATCCCGGACAACGCCCACGCCCGGATCTCCTCCCCCGAGAAGAACAGCGGTGCGGCCATGCTGCGGCGCCCCTTCTCGTACCACGACGGCATCTCGGCGGACGGCACTCCGGACGCCGGTCTGCTGTTCATCTGCTGGCAGGCGGACCCCTTGCGCGGATTCGTTCCGGTGCAGCGCAAGCTGGACCGGGGAGATGCCCTGTCGCCGTTCATCCGGCACGAGGCGAGCGGTCTGTTCGCGGTGCCGGGCGGTGCGGCGGACGGCGAATACGTGGGTCAGCGACTACTGGAGTCCTGAGCCACCGGGGCGCATTAGGGTGACGGTATGTCCGCCACGCGCTACGCATATCTCGGCCCCGAAGGCACCTTCACCGAGGTCGCCCTCCGTACGCTCCCGGAAGCCGCCACCCGCGAACTCGTCCCGATGGTCTCCGTACCGGCAGCTCTGGACGCGGTGCGCAGCGGGGCCGCCGCGGCGGCGCTCGTACCGATCGAGAACTCCGTCGAGGGCGGCATCACCGCGACGCTCGACGAGCTGACCACCGGCGAGCCGCTGATGATCTACCGCGAGGTGCTGCTCTCCATCACCTTCGCACTGCTGGTGCGGCCGGGTACCAAGATGTCCGACATCAAGTCGGTCACCGCGCACCCGGCCGCGCAGCCGCAGGTGCGCAACTGGCTGGCCGCCCACCTCCCGGACGCCGTGTGGGAGTCCGCGGCCTCCAACGCGGACGGCGCCCGGCTGGTGCAGGAGGGCCGGTACGACGCCGCCTTCGCCGGTGAGTTCGCGGCGGCGACCTACGGTCTCGAACCGCTGGTGACCGAGATCCACGACGCGGTGAACGCGCAGACCCGCTTCGTCCTGGTGGGCCGCCCGGCCCGGCCGGCCGCGCCGACGGGCGCGGACAAGACCTCGGTGGTCATCTGGCTGGGCGAGGACCACCCCGGTGCGCTGCTCGAACTGCTCCAGGAGTTCGCGGTACGCGGGGTGAACCTGATGCTGATCCAGTCGCGGCCGACGGGGGCGGGCATCGGGAACTACTGCTTCGCGGTGGACGCCGAGGGGCACATCGCGGACCGCCGGGTCGGCGAGGCGCTGATGGGGCTGAAGCGGATCTGCCCGAAGGTACGGTTCCTGGGTTCGTACCCCCGGGCCGGCGTGGCGGTGCAGGATGTACGGCCGCTGCGGGCGGGGACGTCGGACGCGGAGTTCACGGAGGCCTCCGACTGGCTGGCCAGAAACATGGACGGCCGGGGCTGACGAGGCCGGGGCAGCAAGGCCGGCCCCCGAAGACGTCCGGGACCGACTGGGACCAGGAGCCGAAGACGCCCGGGACCGACTAGGACCGACCGGGTTTCGCCCTGCGGGGCGGGAGCGAGTCGGAGCCCGGGTCTCAACACGCCAGGACCGTCGGTGCTATCTGCCGATTTTCGGCATCCACAGAGTTATCCACAGGGGCGGTTCTCGACCTGGGGACAAGTCGACACCCCAATGCGACATGGTCGACATATTGCTCCAGTCGGCCCAGATGCATCCACAGGCCGACAGGTCGCCCGGGTCGCCCCGTGTCACCTCAATTCCATTGATCGACTCTTCAGGACGGGAAATTCCCACCCGAACGGGCGTCTGAAGTGGGTTTGAACGGGAAATCCGCGAGCCGTCACGCGGCTTTCGGAATGACCTCCTCAGACATCCACAGATCTTCCTCACAGCCTGTGGATAACTTTCGGAGCCCCAGGAACCTGTGGACAAGTAACGGTCAACTGCCCTTCCGGGCACGGGGGATACGTCAAGACGAGTGAAGCCTTCTGCCCCATTTAGGGGAGTAGGCTCTTTTTATTGACGATCGAGATCAACTTCAGCCGCACAATCCCCTCCAGCATTGCCAATTCAGGCAATTAGGGCAAAGTGACACGCTCGTCAATATCGGTTCGAGCTGGGCAAGTGCACACCGGTAGCCTGGAGGGGTGATTGACCTTCGCCTGCTCCGTGAGGACCCCGACCGTGTTCGCGCCTCCCAACGCGCCCGTGGAGAGGACGTCGAACTCGTCGACGCCCTTCTCTCCGCCGATGAGCGGCGCAGGTCGTCCGGTGTCCGCTTCGACGAACTCCGCTCCGAGCAGAAAGCGCTCGGCAAACTCATTCCCAAGGCCTCGCCCGACGAGCGCGCCGAGCTGCTCAAGAAGGCCGAGCAGCTGAAGGCCGACGTCAAGGCCGCCGACGCGGCACAGGACGAGGCCGACGCCGAGGCCAAGAGCCTGATGCTCCAGATCGGCAACATCGTCCACGAGGACGTACCGGTCGGTGGCGAGGAGGACTTCGTCGTCCTGGAGACGCACGGCACGATCCGTGACTTCGGGGCCGAGGGCTTCGAGCCCAAGGACCACCTGGAGCTCGGCGAGAAGCTCGGCGCCATCGACATGGAACGTGGCGCCAAGGTCTCCGGTTCGCGCTTCTACTACCTGACGGGCGTCGGCGCGCTCCTGGAGCTCGCCCTCGTCAACGCGGCAATCGCGCAGGCCACCGAGGCCGGTTTCGTCCCGATGCTGACGCCGGCGCTGGTCCGCCCGCGCGCCATGGAAGGCACCGGATTCCTCGGCCAGGCCGCGGAGAACGTGTACCACCTGGAGAAGGACGACTACTACCTGGTCGGCACCTCCGAGGTCCCGCTCGCCGCGTACCACATGGACGAGATCATCGACGCCGAGAAGCTGCCGCTGCGCTACGCGGGCTTCTCCCCCTGCTACCGCCGCGAGGCCGGTACGTACGGCAAGGACACCCGGGGCATCTTCCGGGTGCACCAGTTCGACAAGGTCGAGATGTTCTCGTACGTCGACCCGGCGGACGCCGAGGCGGAGCACCGCAGGCTCCTCGACTGGGAGAAGCAGTGGCTCACCGCTCTTGAGCTGCCCTTCCAGGTGATCGACGTCGCCACCGGCGACCTGGGTGCCTCGGCCTCCCGGAAGTTCGACTGCGAGGCGTGGATCCCGACGCAGGGCAAGTACCGCGAGCTGACGTCCGCGTCGAACTGCAACGGCTTCCAGGCCCGCCGCCTGTCCGTCCGGATGCGCGACACCCGCGACGGCAAGAAGGTCCTCCAGCCGCTGGCCACGCTGAACGGCACGCTCTGCGCCGTACCGCGCACGATCGTGGCGATTCTGGAGAACCACCAGCTGGCCGACGGTTCGGTACGGGTGCCCGAGGTGCTCCGGCCGTATCTGGGCGGGCGCGAGGTTCTGGAGCCGGTCGCCAAGTGACCTTCCCGTACAAGCTCGTCGCGACCGACCTCGACGGCACGCTGCTGCGTAACGACGACACGGTCTCCGGGCGCACCCGTGACGCACTGGCCTCGGTCACCGCGGCCGGTGCCGCGCACATCATCGTCACCGGCCGCGCGGTCCCCTGGACCCGACACATCCTGGACGACCTGGGCTACGAAGGGCTCGCCGTCTGCGGCCAGGGCGCGCAGGTCTACCACGCGGGCGAGCGCAAGCTGCTGACCTCATTGACGCTGGACCGCCAGCTCGCCGGTCTCGCGCTGTCCAAGGTCGAGGCCGAGGTCGGTCCGCTGGCACTGGCGGCGAGCCGGGACGGGCTCGACGGCGAAGTGATGGTCGGCCCCGGCTACCGGGTACAGGAAGGTCCGCTTCCGGCCGTCTTCGTGGAAGACCCGGCCGAGCTGTGGTCCGCGCCCCTGAACAAGGTCTACATCCAGCATCCCGATCTGGACGACGACGCGCTGGCGAAGACCGCGCGGGCGGCTGTCGGCAACCTCGTGGACGTGGTCATGGCCGGTCCGGGAGTGGTGGAGATCCTGCCGCTGGGGCTGAGCAAGGCGACCGGACTCTCGCTGGCCGCGCGCCGGCTGGGCGTGAAGGCCGCGGACACCCTGGCTTTCGGCGACATGCCGAACGACATCCCGATGTTCGCCTGGGCGCGGCGGGGTGTGGCGATGGCCAACGCGCATGAGGACCTGAAGGCCGTGGCCCAGGAGATCACCGCGTCCAATGAGGACGACGGCATCGCCGTGGTGCTGGAACGTCTGCTCCAGTCGTAGGGGCGGACGCAGGGCCACGCACGGGTGCGTGGCCCTGCTGCGGCGGAGGATGCGCGGATCGAACGCGCGCGGGGTTCAGGGCCCCGACGACGGCTTAGCAAGCCGCTGCCTTACCACTCGGCCAATCCTCCGGGTGGGCGGCCGCGCGCGATGCGCTGACAAGGCCGCCCCGGGCGTCCTGCTCCGAGCGGCACGGCGGAGTCGTCGGTGACTACTCCGGTGCCGGCTCGGGTCCGCCCTGCGGGGAACTCGACGGACTCGTACTCCCGGTCATCGTCGCGCTCCTCTCCCGGCCTGTGGCGTGCGTGTCGGCGTGTGCCGCACCAACCACTGTGCCGGGGACGGCCTTTCGACGCCACCCGTTTTCCGGGCGGCACCGAAAGGCCGCGAACTCCCGCCGAGTCAGTGCTGCTTGCTCCAGCCGGATCAGCGCTGCTTGTTGTTGCGGCGGCCCAGCTCCTTCAGGCTGCGGGCAGATCATCCATCCTGCCGTCGATACGGACGATGTCCTCGGACATGTGGCCCAGCCGCACACTCATGGCACCGACGACCTGATGGGTGACGTCCAGCCTCCGGTCGAGGCTGTCGAGCGCGGTGCGACATCCGGTTGAGGACGGGCCCCAGCTCCTGGAGCGCGGTGCCGACTCCGGCGAGGCAGCTCTCCACCCGGGTGATGCGGTGTTCGAGCGAGGCGTAGCCCGCGCGCAGATCCTGCTCGGCGTCGAGCAGATACGTACGGGCGCATCGGGCGATGTCGCTGTCGCGAAGAAGCATCGCGACGTTGAGGACGGTCCTGCGGGTGTAGACCCTGAGCCGGGTCACTGCCTGTGGATATCTTTCCGACACCTCACCCGCCCATAGCGACATCGTGTCGCTATGGAAGGAGCGCAGGTCAGCGCCGCGCAGCACTCGCATCCCGTTCTCAATCAACTCGTCCTGATGGCGATCCGTGAGCCTCCTGACGGCGGTTGTGGATACTTCGAAGTAACGAGCCACGTCCTCTGTGCGAAGGTGAATTCCGTCCGGGAGCATGACAAGGCTCTTGACCTTGTCGAGGACATCGACGCGCTCCATCTGCTCCACGCGCAGCGCACGCGATTCGAGCAGGGCGACTTCTGTGGGCATGGGCATGCCTTCCGATCGTGAAACCGACGACGGGCAGCTCTGTCCCGGGCTCGGGCGGAGAACGCTCACGGTTGCCACTCACTCAATGACCGACCCGGCTGGTACTCCCTCGCCGGCATCGGCAATCCCTGCTTCACGAAAGCTACGACGCCACAGATTCCAGTTGCCTCCACGCACCCCGCCCAACGAACCGATAACCGTACAGTTACGCGTACGACTGTCCGAAATGCGTCAACCCCCGCCAGAGAGGCGGGGGTTGACGAGTGGACGAGCACCGGAGCGATCAGAGACGGAACACTCGGGAAGACGCGCCGGGCGGGAAACCCCCGGTCACTCCTCCCCGGCCAGCTTCAGCGTGCGCAGCTTCTGGCCCGCGTACCAGGTCGCCACCACCGTGACCGCCGCCAGCAGGACCGTGGCGGCCGGCAGTCCGACGTCGGAGGTGATCGCGCCCGCCCCGCCGACCTTCTCGGCGACCGCGAGGGACCACTGCTGGACACTGAGCGTGCGCGCCCCCGGCACCAGGGAGCCGAACAGGGCCTCCCACACCAGCGCGTAGACGAGGCCGAAGACGACCGCGTGCCGGCTGACGGTACCCAGCAGCAGGAACAGCGCGCTGTACGCGATCGAGGCGACCAGTGCCGCGATGGTGTAGGCCACCGCGATCTGCTGGCCGTTGCCGTTGAGGATCAGGCCCGCGATCAGTGTGGGCAGCGCGGAGAAGACCATCGTCACGGCGATGGCCACGATCAGCTTGGTGAAGATGATCGTCGGCCGCTTCACCGGCTTGGCCAGCAGGTAGACGATGGATCCGTCGTCGATCTCGGGACCGATGGCGCCGGTTCCGGCGATCACACCGATCAGCGGCACCATCGTGGCGATGGCGAATCCGCCCAGCACATCCGAGGCCACCTGGTCGTCGGACCCGGCGAACGTCCGTACCGCGACGGCGATGACCACCAGCAGTACCGGCAGGACGAACAGGATGGCGGCCCGGCGCCGGCCGAGCAGGGCCCGGTAGGTGAGCCGGGCGACTGTGGGGTCGTACATGACGCTTCACAGCTCCTTTCAGGCCACTACTCAGGCCGCTACAAGATAGGAAAAGACCGATTCGAGGGACTCGTCGGACGGCGAAACGGTCAGCAGACGGATTCCGTGCTCCCGCGCGACCTTCGGCAGCAGCTCGGTGAAGCGTCCGAAGTCGACCGCCTGGATACGCAGCGCCCGTTCGCCCTGGTCCACCTCGATACCGGCCGTCGAAGGGTCGGCGATCAGCGCGGCGGCGAGGGCGCGGTCATCGCTGGAACGTACGAGGTAGCGGTGCGGACGGTCCGTCATCAGCCGACGAATCCTGCGGAAGTCGCCGGACGCCGCGTGCCGTCCTGCCACGATCACCTCGATGTGGGAGGCGAGTTGCTCGACCTCTTCGAGGATGTGGGAGGAGAACAGCACCGTACGGCCCTCCGCCCCCATCCGTCGCAGCAGTTCCATCAGCTGCATCCGCTGGCGCGGGTCCATGCCGTTGAACGGCTCGTCGAGCAGCAGCACCGAAGGCTCATGGACCAGGGCGGACGCCATCTTCACGCGCTGGCGCATGCCCTTGCTGTACGTCGAGATCTTGCGGTCCTGCGCGTACTCCATCTCGACCGTGGCCAGCGCCTTCTGCGCCTCCGCGGCACCGAGTCCCTGGAGTTCCGCGTTGGCGACGACGAACTCCCGGCCGGTCAGGAAGTCGTACATGCCTTCCCGCTCCGGCACGATCCCGATCTCCTGGTACACGGCTTCGTTCCGCCAGATCGGCTTGCCGTCCAGCGTGACCGTGCCCGTCGACGGGGCGAGAAATCCGGCCATCATGTTGATCAGCGTGGACTTTCCCGCGCCGTTCGGCCCGAGCAGCCCGGTGACGCCCGGACCCACCGTCATGCTCACGTCGTTGACGGCGACCACATTGCCGAACCAGCGCGAGGTGTGGTCGATCTCGATGGTGGTCACAGCCCGACCCTCCGGTAGCGGCGCATCAGTACGGCGTACGAGCCGGCGACGAGCGCGAGAACAACGATCAGATAGACCACGCCGACCCCGGCTCCCGGGGCCGCCCCTCCGGGGAAGGCCGAATTGGCCCCGAGGAACGCGGTCTGCACGCCGCCGATCAGCGTGATGGGGGAAAAGAGCCCCAGCCACTCGACGGCCCCGGCGGAGCCGGTCTGCCAGGCGATGGCCTGGACCGTGGAGACCGCGCCGTAGGTGATGGTCAGCACGGCGATCACCGCGGCGACGCCGAAGCCGCGGCGCGGCGTCAGAGCGGCCATCACCAGGCCCAGCGCGGCGAAGAGCACGGAGAGCAGCGCCACCGAAAGCAACCCCTGTCCGAATCCCTTGGTCTGGTCGGCGAAGCCGAACTTCCCGAGCAGAGCGCCCGCATAAAGAATGACGAGCGGTGCGCCGGTGAGGATGAAGAGCGCGGACGCCATGGCCGCCAGCTTGGCCACGACGTAGTCGACCCGTTCGATCGGCCGCGAGAAGTACAGCGGCACACTCTTGAAACGCAGGTCCCTGGAGACCGACTGCGGTGCCTGTGCGGCAAGGAAGAGGCCGATCACGGCCTGGAGGTAGATCGCGAACGCGGTGTACTTGATCGGCAGGGCCGTCGATCCGGGGGTGGCGATGGCGACGGCGACGATGATCGCCGCGATCATGCACATCACGCCGGAGAGCAGCATCGGCAGCACCTTGGACTTGGCGGAACGGCCGAGCCCGAATGCACCGCGCAGGGACTGCGAGTAGAGCGAGCGCCGCGCATAGCCGCGGCCCAGCCGCGGGCCGTCGTAGGAGCGGTACCCGATGTTGTGGATGCGGGAGGTCTCGCTCCCGGCCACGGTCCCGGTCTCAGTGCTCATCGCGACCGCTCCCCTTCTGTACGGCGTTCTGCCGCACGGCGTTCTGCTCCCCAGCTGCGGACGCGGCTGCGGTCGCGGTTGCCCCGTCGGTACGGAAGACCTCGGCGATGTGGTGGCGCCGCTGCTCCATCCGTACGAGGCCGAGTCCGAGCCCGGCGACGCTGTCGCGCACGATGTCGTACGTCTCGTCGCCGGTCGCCTCGACCAGCAGGATGTGGCCCGCACCGGGCAGCCCCTGTGCGTCGAGACCGTCGTGGCCGATGAACTTCACGCCGGCCCGGGTGAGGGCCTGGCGCAGCGCGTCGGTGCCGTCCGGGTGGGTGTCGCTGTCGGTGACCTCGACCGCGAGGGTCGCGGTGGTCTGGGTGAAGTCGCTGGTGGAGCTGGAGCGCAGGAGTGTGCCGCCGTCGATGACGACGACGTGGTCGCAGGTGCGTTCCAGCTCGCCCAGGAGGTGCGAGGTGACCAGGACCGAGATGCCGAAGTCGGTGTGGACACGGCGGATCAGTCCGAGCATCTCGTCGCGGCCGACCGGGTCGAGGCCGTTGGTCGGCTCGTCGAGCAGGACCAGCTGCGGGTCGTGGACCAGCGCCTGCGCCAGCTTCACGCGCTGCTTCATGCCGGTCGAGTAGCCGCCGATGGGCCGGTAGCGCTCCTCGTAAAGCCCCACGTGCCGGAGCGTGTCGGCGGTGCGCTCGCGTGCTGCCGTCGGCGGCAGTCCGGACATCCGCGCCATGTGGACGACGAATTCGGTGGCCGAGACGTCCGGTGGCAGGCAGTCGTGCTCGGGCATGTAGCCGACCCGTTCCCGGATGGCGGCACCACGGGTGGCGACGTCGAGCCCGAGCACCGCGGCCCGGCCTTCGGTGGCGGGGGACAGACCCAGCAGGATCTTGATCAATGTGGACTTGCCGGCTCCGTTGGAACCCACCAGGCCGGTCACACCGGGGCCGATGTCCAAGGAGAGCCGGTCAAGAGCGGTCACCCGGGGGAACCGCTTGCTCAGGCTTTCGGTCGCGATCACAGTCACAGTTCGAAGGTAGTGGCGCGCGCCACACCGGTCGTCACCCCTGGCGGCTGGATCGGCCTCCGACTCCAGATGTACGGACCCGTAGGGGGCCAACACTGGGGATGAGGTGCGCGGCCGGGGGCGGCGACCGAGTTGTCCACAGGTCTCCGCACACCTCTTGACGCAGCCGTCGGACATTGTCACATTCATCAGTGTCACGTTACGGGCACGTACCGCACACGGCAGGGAACGGACGGTGGCATGGCCTCGGCAGTGAAGGACGAACAAGCCCCGGAGCTGCGGGGGTTCAGAGAAGTCCAAAGCCTCGCGTACGCCTGCGCGGAGGCGGTCGCGGGCCGGCTCCGGCCGGGCGTCACCGAGCGCGAGGCGGCCCGTATGCAGCGCGACTGGCTGCGTGAGCGCGGGGTGCGGGACTGGTTCCACCTCCCCTTCGCCTGGTTCGGGGACCGCACGGCGTTCGCCGGCTTCAAGGTGCCTCTGCAGTTCTTCCCGAGCAACCGGAAGCTGGAGCCGGGGATGCCCTTCATCCTCGACATGGCTCCGGTCCACAAGGGCTTCACCGCCGACATCGGCTACTCCGGCTGTCTCGGGCTCAACCCCTTGCACGACAAGCTGCTGGCCGATCTTGAGGCCCACCGCGAGCTGATACTGCGCGAGGTGCGCGAGCGGCGTTCGCTGCGCGAGATATACGAGGACGTCGAACGCCTGATGATCAAGCAGGGGTACGCCAACAGGCATCGCGCCTACCCCTTCGGCGTCATCGCCCACAAGGTCGACCGCGTTGCCGAACGCCGTTGGTCCCCGCATGTGTTCGGCTTCGGCACCCAGTCCCTCAAGGGGCTGCTGAGCGACGCGTTGCACGGGCACCGGGACGGCTGGTCACCGCTGTGGAGTCCGTACCGCTTCTCCGATCATCCGCCGCAGCCGGGTCTGTGGGCGGTCGAGCCGCATCTCGGATTCCGCGGTACGGGCGCCAAGTTCGAGGAGATCCTGGTGGTCACCGACTCCAAGGACCCCGAGCAGAGCGCCTTCTGGCTGGACGACGATCTGCCGCATGTGCGGCGCTGGGCCGAGGAAAGGGTGGCGGCATGAGTCTGCGAGGCCTGCCGGGGGCGCGCGAGCGCCGGGTGCGAACGGGCGGAATCGAGCTGTGCGTTACCGAGTTGGGCGAGGAGGGCCGGCCGACGGTCGTCCTTGTGCACGGCTACCCAGACAGCAAGGAGGTCTGGACGGACGTGGCGAGGCAGCTGGCCGACCAGTGGCATGTCGTGCTGTACGACGTGCGCGGGCACGGCCGGTCCACGGCCCCGAAGCCGCTGCGCGGCGGCTTCACCCTGGAGAAGCTCACCGATGACTTCCTGGCCGTCGTCGACGCGGTGAGCCCGGACCGGCCGGTGCATGTCGTCGGGCACGACTGGGGGTCGGTCCAGTCCTGGGAGTTCGCCACGGTCAAGCGGACCGAGGGCCGGATCGCCTCGTTCACCTCGATGTCCGGCCCGTCCCTGGACCACTTCGGGCACTGGATCAAGCAGCGGATGACCCGGCCCACCCCGCGCCGGGTCGGCCAGTTGCTCGGCCAGGGCGCCAAGTCCTGGTACGTCTACATGCTGCATACGCCGGTCCTGCCGGAGCTCGCTTGGCGCGGCCCGCTCGGCAAGCGGTGGCCGCGGATACTCCAGCGGATGGAGAAGGTACCGGCGGGCGACTACCCGACGTCCTCGCTGCCGAGCGACGCGGCGCACGGCGCCTGGCTCTACCGCGACAACGTCCGCGCCCGGCTGAGCCGACCGCGCACCGACGCCTACGCACATGTGCCGGTCCAGCTGATCACGCCTACCGGCGACATCTTCCTCTCCGAGAAGCTGTTCGACCAACTGGAGCTGTGGGCCCCTCAGTTGGTACGCAGATCTCTCGACGCCAAGCACTGGGCGCCACGCACCAGGCCGGACCAGCTCGCCTCCTGGATAAGTGAGTTCGTCGCCGCCAACGAGGCGGCCAAGGAGAACGGCGGCCCGGTGCAGGACGCCGCGCCGACCGGGGCGTACGCGGACAGGTTCGGCGGCCGGCTGGTTCTGGTGACGGGCGCGGCCGGCGGCATCGGCCGGGCCACCGCTTTCGCCTTCGCCGAGGCGGGTGCCCGGGTGGTGGCCGTGGACCGGGACGCGGAGGGGGCGGCCAGGACGGCCGAGATGGCCCGGCTCATCGGCGCCCCGGCCGCCTGGGGCGAAGCGGTCGACGTCAGCGACGAACAGGCGATGGAGAAACTCGCCGAGAAGGTCGCCGCCGAATACGGAATCGTCGACGTCCTGGTCAACAACGCCGGGATCGGTCTGTCCGGCTCCTTTCTGGACACCACGAGCGAGGACTGGAAGAACGTCCTCGACGTCAATCTGTGGGGGGTCATCCACGGCTGCCGGATCTTCGGCAGGCAGATGGCCGAGCGCGGCCAGGGCGGCCATATCGTCAACACGGCTTCGGCCGCCGCCTATCAGCCGTCCCGGGCGCTGCCCGCGTACAGCACCTCCAAGGCGGCCGTGCTGATGCTCAGCGAGTGCCTGCGGGCCGAGCTCGCCGACCGGTCGATCGGGGTCAGCGCCATCTGTCCCGGCATCGTCAACACGAACATCACCGCGACGACGCACTTCGCCGGTGCCGACGCCGCGGAGGAGAAGCGCCTGCGGAAGCGGACCAGCCGGCTGTACGGGCTCCGCAACTACCCGCCGGAGCGGGTGGCCGACGCGATCCTCAAGGCGGTGGTGCGCAACCAGGCCGTCGTGCCGGTGACTCCCGAGGCCCGCGGCGCCCGTCTGCTGTCCCGGCTCAGCCCCCGCGCGCTGCGCGGAATCGCCCGGCTGAAGCCGCCGCTGTGAGCGGGACCGGGCGGTCGGCGGCGGACCGGCAGGCCGCCGCCGAGTACCGGATCGAGGACCTGGCGCACGCGAGCGGGGCCACGGTCCGCACGATCCGCGCCTACCAGGACCGCGGTCTGCTGCCGACGCCGGAACGGCGCGGCCGGGCCAATGTGTACCGGGACACCCATCTCGCCCGGCTCCGGCAGATCGCCGATCTGCTGGATCGCGGTTACACACTGGCCAGCATCAAGGAGCTCCTGGACGCCTGGGACACCGGCCGCGGTCTGGGCGGGGTGCTCGGTCTCGTGGCCGAGGTGCACGGTCCCTGGACGGACGAACAGGCCGACCGGATCACCCGGGACGAGCTGAACCTCAAGTTCGGCGGCGCCCCGGACGACGAGGCGGTGGCCGAGGCGGTGGACCTCGGGGTGCTCGAACCGATCCCGGGCAGGGACGACGAGTTCCTGGTGCCGAGCCCCCAGGAGCTGGCGGTGGCCGCCGAGTTGCATGCGGCGGGCGTACCGCTCAGCGCAATCTCCGGTCATCTGAGGGAACTTCGTGGCCAGGTCGAGCAGATCGCCTCACGTTTCCTGGAGTTCACCACCGAGCATGTCTTCGCCCGCTATCTCGGTCATCGGCCACCGACCGACTCCGACGCGGCCGAAGCGGCGGCCATGGTACGCAGGTTGCGTCCGCTCGCCCAGCAGACCGTCGATGCCGAACTGGCCCGCGCGATGCGGACGTTCGCCACCCGGCATCTGCGTCATCATCTCGGCACGGACACGCCCCTCGGATCGGACTCCCCGTCGCTCGCGACGCGCCGAGTGGATCTGCCGCCGGAGACAATCCTGGCCGTGCAACAGCTGGTTGGCGCGGAGCACGTCTCGGCCTTCATAACGGCAGCCGCCGAACGTGAAGTGCAATCAAGGACATTGGACGTGCTTGTGTCACCTGCTGCCAAAGCGGATCAAATTAACCAAAGCGGTTGATTGCGCTTGGACTTGTCCACAGAATCAGCAATTAGCCTGTGGATAACCAGACTTGACTGTGGATCAAACCTGTGGACGAAAATTGCTTCGCCGAACCGCGAGCGAAATCCGGATGCACCGGGGAGAGCGCCCCGGGCACCCTGGCGGCATGGATGAAAGACGCACCGTAAAGGTGTCCAAGTACCTCTCGAAACACCTGCGGCATCAGCCGGAGCGGATCGGCATCACGCTCGACGCCAACGGCTGGGTGCCGATCGACACGCTGCTGCGCGCCACGGCCCGCAACAACTTCCCCCTCACCCGGGCCGAGCTCGACCATGTCGTCGCCACCAACGACAAGCAGCGCTTCGCCGTCGAGAACGACCGGATTCGCGCGAGCCAGGGCCATACCGTCCCGGTGGATCTCGACCTGCCGCCGGCCGAGCCGCCCGCGTACCTCTACCACGGCACGGTGGGCCATGCGCTGGACTCGATCCGGAGCGAGGGCCTGCGACCCATGGACCGTACGCACGTCCATCTCTCGCCGGACCGCGAGACGGCGACCAGGGTCGGTGCCCGGCGCGGCCGGCCCGTCGTCCTGTCCGTGGACGCGGGTGCGATGCACCGCGCGGGCCACACCTTCTACGTCAGCGCCAACGGCGTCTGGCTCACCTCGGCCGTACCCCCCGCGTTCCTGCGGTTCCGGGGCTGACCAGCGGCCCAGCCGCCCGTCCGGTCGGCCGGTCAGTCGGCCGGTGACCGGTCCCGTGCCCGGCCCGGTGTCCGGCCCCGTGCGGCCGTGTCCCCCCGCATGGTCGTATCCATGCGTCTGAGCACTGCGATTCTGCCGATCCACCGCCGGGGCGAGGGCCGCAAGGTCCGGCAGCGCGCCGAGGAACTGGGGTTCCACGCCGCCCACACGTACGACCACCTGGCCTGGCGGACCTTCCGCGACGGCCCCTGGTTCGGCGTCGCTCCGACTCTCACCGCCGCGGCCGCCGCCACCCACCGGCTGCGCCTGGCCACCCTCGTCACCTCGGTCAGGCCTCGTTCGCCTGTCGCAGCCTGACCAGTCGGCTTCTCCGCACAAGCGCTCAGCGCCGCCCCGCACCGAGCAGCTCACTCAGGCGGTCGCCGATGACGGACACCCCAGGGCGCGGCTCACTCTCGTAATACCAGGGCTTGCGCCGGCGCAGCAGCGCATCACCGTGCTCGCTCCAAGTGAAACCGGGCTTCCGCAGGAGCTTTCGGAACACCGCGTCGGCTGCCTCCGGGTGGGCGGTGGCCAGTCGGCGGATCGGCAGTGGCGTGATCGACTCCTCGCGCAGGTACGTGCGCAGCAGGTCCTGGTGCTCTCTGCGGCCTGCGAGGGCGGGGTCCTCGAAGAGGTCCCGCAGCATCCCGTAGTCGGCGTAGAAGTTGAGCCCGTCGACGTGATCGTAGATGACACCGATGGTGTCCGAGTCCGCGAGTTCCCAAGGCAGTTCGAAGAGAGACGGGCCCGTGCCGGGGAGTCGCCTGCCCCGGGCACGGCCGGGCTGTCCGTCGACAGTTGCCTCCTGGCGCAGGCGGTAATAGGCGTTGATTCGTTCCTCGGCTTCGGCAGGCGGAAGGACCAGTTCGTCGCTGCCGCAGAACTCGATGAATGCGGCTCGGTCCTCCCGCATCCGCTGCCATCCCTGTTCGATCTTCGCAGGGTTGCGGAAGACCAGCTCGGGCCGGCTGGTGGCAACGCGCAGGGCGGCTTGGGCGATCTCGACGGCGCTGGACTTGGGGTAGTACGACATCGCCCCGGACACCAGCCACGCCTCGCCCGTCGACTGCACGGGTACCAGGCAGGTGTGGAGAAAACCTCCCTTGGACACTCCACGGAACGCGGTCCGCCCGACATTCGAGTAGGTGCGATACTCCAGGTCGTTGACCAGGTTGAGCAGGACGACGGCATCCCTGTCCTTACGCCGGACCTCGAAGACGCCCTCGACCGGGTCACGCCAGCCGAGCAGCATCTCCCGGTCGGAGGCGGTCAAGTCCTTCCGAGCGGCGACGAACCGGTCCACCACCGTCGAGCCGCCCGGCAGCCGGTATCGCAGGATGAAGTGGTCGGTGATCCGGATCGCCTCGCTTTCGTCCAACTGCCGTTCAGGCCCTGCGGCCTCCAGCAGGAGCGGCGTCAACCACCGGTCGAAGCGGGCGCTCTGCGCGAAGGCGACCAGTCGCCCCTTCAACGCGGCACTGCGCTCGATGAGATCCGTCAGCGACGGTCCACCGGCGCCCTGATTCGCGCCCTCTACAGGGTCAGCCATGTCCAGCCCTTCCGTGCAAACCCGTTCCGCCTGAAGTGTGAGGCGTCCGGCCTCAACCCACCCAGTGACGGTATGCCTCGATCCACTCCGAGCCCTCAGGCGCCGGGACGGGCAGCGGCAGCTCCAGGATCCCGATCGGCTGCCGCATGCCGCCGCGAGAGCACAGGGTGACGATCCGGCCGTCCGGTGTGAGGTCAATGCCGCGCACGGTCACCTCGACGCCGAGGACCGCGGTGGTGAAGGGCAGGCCGAGGTGTTCCTCAATCTTGGTGAACAGACCGGTCAGTTGCTCGTACTCGCCATAGGCATCGACAGTCGCCTGGTCGATCATGGCTTCGAGTTCCGCTTCGCCCAGCATGCCCATGAAGCCACGGTAGCGGCCTCCATGGCGACGCCGGTGCGGCTTCCTGATTCTGGCTCCGGCGACACATCCGTGGCAGCGGAAAGCACCGCGTATCGTCTGAGGCATGCGTCTGAGCACGGTGATCCTCCCCATCCACCCCTGGGGCGAAGGACAGAAGACCTGGCAGCGGGCCGAAGACCTCGGGTTCCATGCCGCGTACACCTACGACCACCTCTCCTGGAGGACCTTCCGGGACGGGCCGTGGTTCGGTGCCGTCCCCACGCTCACAGCCGCGGCGATGGTGACACGGAGTATCCGCCTGGGCACCCTCGTCACCTCCCCCAACTTCCGGCACCCCGTCACGCTCGCCAAGGACCTCATCACGCTCGACGACGTCTCCGACGGGCGCCTCACCCTCGGCATCGGCGCCGGTGGCAACGGCTTCGACGCCACGACACTGCGCCGGAGCGACGAGGAGCCGTGGACGCCGCGCGAACGGGCCGACCACTTCGACGAGTTCGTACCGCTGCTCGACCGGCTGCTGCGTGAGCCCTCGGTGACGTACGAGGGCACCTTCTATGCGGCGAACGAGGCCCGGAACATCCCCGGCTGTGTGCAGCGGCCCCGGCTGCCGTTCGCGGTGGCCGCCACCGGCCCGCGCGGAATGAAGCTCGCTGCCCGGTACGGCCAGGCCTGGGTCACCACGGGCGACCCGAAGCTGTACGAGACGGGTACCCCGGAGCAGTCCGTGGAGGCCATCCGCGGGCAGCTCACCAAGCTGGGCACGGCCTGCGAGTCCATCGGCCGGGATGTGGCCGAGCTGGACAAGGTCCTTCTCACCGGTTTCACCCCGGACCGCCCGCTGCAGTCCTTCGACGCCTTCGTGGACTTCGCGGGCACCCACTTCGCGCTCGGCTTCACGGAGATCGTCCTTCACGCGCCGATCCCCGACTCCGACTTCGCGGCGGACGAGAAGGTCTTCGAGCGCATCGCCACCGAGGGCCTGGCCCAGCTCGGCCACTGAACCACCCGCCACCGGAACCGGTGGCATATGTACCAGGCATGTTCGCCTGGTCAGGGGCGTGCATCCTCAGATGTGCGCCCCTCCGCACGCCCGTGCACCCTCGTACGCGAGAATGGACCGGTGACCTCAGCTACCGACTCGCCTTTGCCTGCCGCTATCCGGCTGATCGCCACCGACCTGGACGGCACCCTGCTCCGCGACGACAAGACGGTCTCCGACCGTACGGTCGCCGCGCTGGCCGCTGCCGAGGAGGCCGGTATCGAGGTCTTCTTCGTCACCGGACGCCCGGCCCGCTGGATGGATGTCGTCAGCGACCATGTGCACGGCCACGGCCTGGCGATCTGCGCCAATGGCGCGGCGGTCGCCGATCTGCACGCCGGTGGCGAGCTGGTCAAGGTCCGGCCGCTGGAGCGCACCATCGCCCTCGATGTCGTCCGGTCCCTGCGCGCCGCCGCCCCCGGCACCTCCTTCGCCGTCGAGCTGGCCACCGGTATCCACTACGAACCGGATTACCCGCCGCTCCACCTGGACCCGGGCGCCACGGTCGCCACCGCCGAGAAGCTGCTGCACGAGGAGTCGCCCGGCACCGGCGTCCCCGTGCTGAAGCTCCTCGCCCACCACGCCGAACTGACCCCGGACGACTTCCTCGCCCTGGCCCGTACGACGGCCGGCGACCGGGCCTCCATCACCAGGTCCAGCCCCACGGCCCTGCTGGAGGTCAGCGGTCCGGACGTCTCCAAGGCCAGCACGCTGGAGCTCTGCTGCGCCGAGCGCGGCATCACGCCCGCCGAGGTCGTTGCCTTCGGGGACATGCCCAACGACGTGGAGATGCTGAGCTGGGCGGGCACGTCGTACGCGATGGGCAATGCCCACCCGGCCGCACTCGCCGCCGCTTCCGGCCGGACCGCCACCAACGGCGAGGACGGCGTCGCAGTCGTCATCGAGCGGATCATCGCCGAGCGCCGGGCATCCGACGCCGGTCGCTGAGCTCCCCGGGGGAGGGCAGGTGCCCGGGGACCAGGACCCCACGGGAAGACAGGCGTCCGGTTGCTGATCCCCGGAACACAGGCGTCCGGTCACCTCAGAGGGGCACCTCCCACACCACTGTCGTGCCGCCCCCGTCCTCCCCGATCCCGGGCCCGAACCAGCTCGCACCGCCGAGCGACTCCGCACGGCGCGCCAGATTCCGCAGCCCGCTGCGACGGCCGCCCTCCGGAATGCCCACTCCGTCGTCGGCGACCGACAGCCGCACGGCGCCCCTTCCGTCGGGCAGTGTCGCGGTCGCGTCGACGACCACGTCGATCAACGACGCCTCGGCATGCCGGAAGGCATTGGACAGCGCCTCCCGCAGCGCCGCGATCAGGTTCTTGCCGGTCAGCTCGCCGACCAGTGAATCGACCGGCCCGAGGAAGCGGTGCGAGGGCTTGAAGCCCAGCGGGACCGCCGCCATGTTGATCTCGCGCAGAACGCGGGTGCGCAGGCCCGACGGCGCCTCGGCGGGTTCCTGCTGGAGCGCGAAGATCGCGGTACGGATCTCCTGGATGGTCACGTCCAGTTCGTCGACCGCCCGGCCGACACCGGTCCGCACCTCGGGCACGACCGACCGGCGCTGGGCGCTCTCCAGCATCATCCCGGTGGCGAACAGCCGCTGGATGACCAGATCGTGCAGATCGCGGGCGATCCGGTCCCGGTCCTCGTAGACCGCCAGCCGCTCCCGGTCCCGCTGTGCCTCGGCCATCATCAGCGCGAGCGCGGCCTGCGAGGCGAACTGGGCGGCGAGGGTCCGCTCCGCCTCCGTGAACGGCCGGTCGCCCCGGGCGCGGGGGGTGGCGAGCGCGCCGAGCACCCGCCCGCCGCTGTGCAGGGGCAGCAGCATGCTCGGGCCGTACCGATGGGCGAGCCTGGTGACCATGCGGGAGTCGGTGGCCGAGTCGTCCACGAAGACCGCCTCGCCGCCCAGCAGCTTCGCCGCCACCGGGCTCTCGGGCCCGATGATCACCCCGAGCGAGGAGGAGGGGTCGTCCGAGGAGACTGCGACGATCTCCAGCCCGCCGTCCTCGGTGGGCAGCAGCACGATCCCGGCGGCGGAGTCGGCGAGGCGGCGGGCCTGTTCGGCGACGACGGAGAGCGCGTCGTCGGCGTCCCCGCCGGAGAGCAGGGCGGTGGTCACCGCTACCGATCCGTCGATCCATCGCTCGCGCTGGCGTGCCGCCTCGTACAGCCGGGCGTTGCCGATGGCGATCCCGGCCTCCGTGGCGAGGACCCGCACCATATGCAGGTCGTAGTCGTTGAACTCGCCGTCGTCGACCTTCTCGGCCAGATAGAGGTTTCCGAAGATCTCTCCCTGTACGCGGATCGGGACGCCGAGAAAGGTCCGCATCGGGGGGTGGCCGGGCGGGAAGCCGGCGAACCTCGGATCGGCCGTCAGATCGGCGAGCCGCACCGGTGCCGGGTCGTGGATCAGCGCGCCCAGTAGCCCCCGGTGCCCGTCGGGGCGGTGACCGATCTCGTCCGCCACCTCGTCCGGCACCCCGTACGTGACGAAGTCGGAGAGCCCCTCGCCCTCCTCGTCGACGACGCCGATGGCGGCGTAGCGGGAGTGGGCGAGTTCGGCGGCCGTCTCGCAGATCCGGTCGAGGGTGGAGTGCAGTTCCAGGCCCGCGCCGACGGAGCGCATGGCTTCCAGCAGTTGTGGGATGCGGGCGGTGATTTCGGTGGACAGGCCCTGCAGGCTGCGGGTCGCCTGGGTAGCCGCTTCGAGTGAGTCCTTCGGGTCCTGCTCCGGCATACCCCGAGAGTAGTTAGTCCAGATTGGGGAGGAAAGTCGGCTGTCGTGCTGCCCGGCTCACGCGTGTGCGCCCACGGCTTCTTCGGGTACCCGTGCGGTCTGTAGGCCGATGGCTCCTTCCGGCACCCGTGCGGTCTCCCGCTCGCGCTCCAGCATCCGGCGCAGGGGGCCTTCCCCGGCGGCGAGGTCGGCGTACGGGCCGCGCTGCACGATGCGGCCGGCGTCCAGCACCAGCACCTCGTCGACGGCTTCGAGTCCCTGCAGGCGATGGGTGATCAGGACGGTCGTGCGTCCCTCGGTGGCGGCCAGCAGGTCCGCGGTCAGGGCGTCCGCGGTCGCCAGGTCGAGGTGCTCGGCGGGTTCGTCCAGGACGAGGACGGGGAAGTCGGCGAGGATCGCCCTGGCCAGGGCGAGGCGTTGGCGCTGGCCGCCGGAGAGGCGTGCGCCGTGTTCGCCGACGAGGGTGTCGAGCCCGTCGGGCAGCGCATCGGCCCAGTCGAGCAGCCGGGCCCGGCCGAGGGCGGCCCGCAGTTCCTCGTCCGTCGCGTCGGTCCGGGCCAGCCGCAGGTTCTCCCGGATGGAGCTGTCGAAGACATGGGCGTCCTGGGCGCAGAGCCCGACGAACCGCCGGACCGTGTCCCCTTCCAGCGCACCGGCCTCGACGCCACCGATCCGGTACGTCCCCGTCCGTGCGTCCAGGAAGCGGACCAGGACCTGCGCGAGGGTCGTCTTGCCGGAGCCGGAGGGTCCGACGACGGCGATACGCCTGCCGGGCGTCAACGTCAGGTCGACGGCGTCGAGGGCGTCCCGGTCCGCTCCGGCGTACCGCGCCGACAGCCCGCGTACTTCCAGCGGGAAGGGCGATGCGGGTGCCTCGGCCGGGTTGGCGGGTTCGTGTACGGGCAGCGGGGCGTCCAGCACCTCGTACACCCGCTCCGCGCTCCGCTCGACCCTTCCGCGGTACCGCACGGCGAGCGGCAGGCCGGTCACGGCCTCGAAGGCGGCCAGCGGGGTGAGCACCACCACCGCGAGTTCCACGCCCGCGAGCCGGCCGTCGTGCACGGCGGGAAGGGCGACGAGGGCGGTGGCGACGGCGGTGAGGCCGGCGATCAGGGCGATGAGGCCGCCACCGAGCGCGGTGGCGGTCGCCGCGCGGGCGGCGATGCGGGTCAGCACGCCGTCGGCGTCCCGGGTCCGTTCCGTACGGGCGGGCAGGGCACCCGCGACGGTCAGTTCGGCGGTCCCGCCGAGCAGGTCCGTGATCCGGGTGGCCAGATCGGCGCGGGCGGGGGCGAGCCGGCGTTCCGTGTGGCGGGAGCAGGCGCTGCTGATCAGCGGCACTCCCACTCCGGCCAGCAGCAGTCCGACGGCCAGCACGGCGCCTGCCGCCGGCAGCAGCCAGGCCATGAATCCGGCGGCCGCCGTTCCGACCACCACGGCGGTTCCGGCGGGCAGCATCCAGCGCAGCCAGTAGTCCTGGAGGGCGTCGACGTCGGCGACGAGCCGGGAGAGCAGGTCGCCGCGCCGGGCCCGGCGGAGTCCGGCGGGGGCGATGCGCTCCAGCCCTCGGTAGACCGCGACGCGCAGTTCGGCGAGCATCTTGAGCACCGCGTCGTGCGACACCAGACGCTCGGCGTAGCGGAAGACGGCCCGGCCGAGTCCGAAGGCGCGGGTCGCGGTCACGGCGACCATCAGATAGAGCACCGGGGGCTGTTCGGAGGCGCGGGAGATCAGCCAGCCGGAGACGGCCATGAGTCCGACGGCCGAGGCCAGGGCGAGGCTGCCCAGCAGCAGCGCGAGTGCCAGCCGGCCGCGCTGTGCCCCTGCGGCCTCCCGGACCCGTGCCAGGACCCGGCCGGAACGGGCCGCGGTGTCCCGCAACGCCTCGGGTTCCGGGGCGTCTTCATTCCGATCAGCGGGTGCGCTCGCCGGCCGTGGCACGACCGCGGACGTCTCGGTCCTGGCCGGTCGCGCGGTCGCGCCCGGGGTCAGGGTCACCACCCGGTCGGCCACCGGGAGCAGCGCCGGGCGGTGCACGACGAGCAGCACGGTCCGGCCCACGGCCAGCCGCCGTACCGCCTCGACGATCCCCGCTTCCGTCTCGCCATCCAGGCTCGCGGTCGGCTCGTCGAGCAGCAGCAGCGGGCGGTCGGCGAGGAAGGCCCGCGCGAGTGCGAGCCGCTGGCGCTGTCCGGCGGAGAGGCCCGCGCCGTCCTCGCCGATGAGCGTGCGCTCCCCGTCCGGCAGTTCCGCCACGAAGTCGTACGCCCCGGCGTCCCGCAGTGCGGCCATCACCGTGCTGTCGTCGGCGTCCGGCCGGGCCAGCCGTACGTTCTCCGCGATGGTGCCCGCGAAGAGATACGGGCGCTGCGGCACCCAGGCGATCTGTTCCCGCCATCGCTCGGGTGCGAGTGTCGCCAGGTCGACGCCGCCGATCCGTACCCGCCCCTCGTCGGGTGCCGTGAAGCCGAGGACCACATCGAGCAGGGTGGACTTTCCGACGCCGCTGGGGCCGACCAGGGCCACGGTCTCCCCCTCGTCCACCACCAGGGAGGCCGCGTCGAGCGAGGGTTCGGTGCGGCCCTCGTGCCGCACGGTCACCCCTTCCAGCTCCAGCCGCAGCGAACCCGGTACGTCCGCCGTCCCGTTCTGCCGGGGCTCGGTCTCCAGGACCGCGAAGATCTCCTCCGCGGCCGAGAGCCCCTCGGCGGCCGCGTGGTACTGCGCTCCGACCTGGCGGATCGGCAGATAGGCCTCGGGCGCCAGGATCAGCACCACCAGGCCGGTGTAGAGGTCGAGTTCGCCGTGCACCAGCCGCATGCCGATGGTGACGGCCACCAGGGCCACCGACAGCGTCGCCAGCAGCTCCAGGGCGAAGGACGACAGGAACGCGATCCGCAGGGTCCGCAGCGTGGCCCGGCGGTACTGCGAGGTGATCGTACGGATGGACTCGGCCTGTGCCTTGGCCCGGCCGAAGACCTTCAGTGTCGGCAGTCCGGCGACCACGTCGAGGAAGTGTCCGGACAGCCGGGACAGCAGCCGCCACTGGCGGTCCATCCGTGACTGGGTGGCCCAGCCGATCAGGATCATGAAGAGCGGGATGAGCGGCAGCGTCACCACGATGATCGCCGCCGAGACCCAGTCCTCGGTGACGATCCTGGCGAGGACCGCCACCGGCACGACCACCGCGAGTCCGAGCTGCGGCAGATAGCGCGCGAAGTAGTCGTCGAGCGCGTCGACACCGCGGGTCGCGAGTGCCACCAGGGAGCCGGTGCGCTGGCCGCTCAGCCAGCCGGGACCGAGCGCCGTGGCCCGTGCCAGCAGCCGGCCGCGGAGTTCGGACTTGACCGCCGCGCTGGCCCGGTACGCGGCCAGTTCGGTCAGCCAGGAGACCAGGCCCCGGCCGAGCGCGACCGCAGCGAGCAGGATCAGCGGGGTCCGCAGACCGGAGACCGTCAGTCCGTCCTCGAACCCGCCCACCACCACTTCGGCGATGAGCATGGCCTGGGCGATGACCAGCGCCGCCCCGACGACTCCGAGCGCCACCACGGCTGCCAGGAAGAGGCGGGTGGCGCGGGCGTGGCGGAGCAGACGCGGGTCGATCGGTTTCACGTGAAACAGCCCCTAGCGAGCTCGGTCGATGGACCGGGTTCTGCCCGGCGGATCGGGGTCGGCGTCGCGCCCCGGGTCGTGATCCGCCGGCCAGGCCCCGGCTGCGTTCAGTGCGCTTCGGCGATGTGCTGCGTACCGATGCGCTTGCGGAACACCCAGTACGTCCAGCCCTGGTAGAGCAGAACGACCGGAGTGGCGATCCCCGCACACCAGGTCATGATCTTCAGCGTGTACGGGGTGGACGAGGCGTTGGTGACCGTGAGGCTCCAGGCGTCGTCCAGCGAGGACGGCATGACGTTCGGGAAGAGCGTCAGGAAGAGCATCGCGACCGCGGCCGCGACGGTCACTCCGGAGAGCGCGAACGACCATCCCTCGCGCCCCGCCGCGATCATGGCGATCGCGCCGACCAGCGCCACCGCAGCAATGATCATCGCCAGCAGGCTCCAGCCGTCCCCGTTGTCGAGCTGGGTCCAGATCAGGAAGCCGAGCGCGAGCACCGCGGTGACGATCCCCAGCTTCAGCGCCAGCCTGCCCGCCCGCTCCCGGATGTCTCCGACCGTCTTGAGCCCCGCGAACACGGCTCCGTGGAAGGTGAAGAGGGAGAGCGTGACCAGTCCGCCGAGGATGGCGTACGGGTTGAGCAGGTCCCAGAAGTTGCCCACGTACTCCATGTCGGCGTCGATCTTCACGCCGCGCACGATGTTCCCGAAGGCCACGCCCCAGAGCAGGGCCGGGATGAGCGAGGTCCAGAAGATCGCGTGTTCCCAGTTGGTCTGCCACTTCTCGCCGGACCGCTTGGCCCGGTACTCGAAGGCGACCCCGCGCACGATCAGGCAGACCAGGATGATCAGCAGCGGCAGATAGAAGCCGGAGAACAGGGTGGCGTACCACTCGGGGAAGGCGGCGAAGGTCGCGCCGCCCGCGGAGAGCAGCCACACCTCGTTGCCGTCCCAGACGGGCCCGATCGTGTTGATCAGGACCCGTCGTTCCTTGCGGTCCCGGGCCAGCAGCTTGGTGAGGACACCGATCCCGAAGTCGAATCCCTCCAGGAAGAAGTAGCCGGTCCAGAGGACGGCGATGAGCACGAACCAGACGTCGTGGAGTTCCATCTCTCAGCTCCGCTGCTCTCAGTAGGAGAAGGCCATCGGCCGGTCGGCGTCGTCGTGGTCGCCGCCGATCTTGGTGGGCGGGTTGAGGTCGGCGTCCGTGAGTTCCGGCGGGCCTGCCTTGATGTACTTCACGAGCAGCTTGACCTCGACGACCGCGAGCACGGCGTAGAGCAGGGTGAATCCGATCATCGAGGTGAGCACCTCGCCCTGCGAGACGCCGGGGGAGACCGCGTCGCGGGTCTGGAGCACGCCGTAGACGACCCAGGGCTGGCGGCCCATCTCGGTGAAGATCCAGCCCCAGGAGTTGGCGATCAGCGGGAAGAGCAGGGTCCAGAGCGCGACGATCCAGTAGCACTTGGCGAGCTTCGGGCTGAGTGCCTTGTTCTTGAAGAGGACCAGGTTGGGCACTTCGTCCTCACCGGTCCGCAGCCTCGGCGGCAGCATGAACTTCTTCCGGGTCAGCCACAGTCCGAGGATGCCGAGGGCGAAGGACGCCATCCCGAAGCCGATCATCCAGCGGAAGCTCCAGAACGCGACCGGGATGTTGGGCCGGTAGTCGCCGGGGCCGAACTTCTCCTGCTCGGCCTTGTTGATGTCGTTGATGCCTGGGACATACGAAGTGAAGCTGTCGTCCGCGAGGAAGGACAGTATCCCCGGGATGGAGATCTCCACGGTGTTGTGGCCCTTGGCTACGTCGCCGACCGCGAAGATCGAGAAGGGCGCCGAGTTCTGTCCCTCCCAGAGCGCCTCGGCGGCGGCCATCTTCATCGGCTGCTGCTTGAACATGACCTTGCCGAGCTGGTCGCCGCTGATGGCGGTGAGCAGTCCGGCGATGACCACCGTGACCAGGCCGAGCCGCAGCGAGGTCCGCATCACCGGGATGTGCTTCTTGCGCGCCAGGTGGAAGGCGGCAATGCCGACCATGAACGCGCCGCCGACCAGGAAGGCCGCGGTGATGGTGTGGAAGAACTGGGCCAGCGCGGTGTTCTGGGTGAGCACATGCCAGAAGTCGGTGAGCTCGGCCCGGCCGCGTTCCTTGTTGATCCGGTAGCCGACCGGGTGTTGCATCCAGGAGTTGGCCGCCAGGATGAAGTACGCGGAGAGGATCGTCCCGATCGAGACCATCCACATGCAGGCGAGATGGATCTTCTTCGGCAGCTTGTCCCAACCGAAGATCCACAGGCCGATGAAGGTGGACTCGAAGAAGAACGCGATCAGTGCCTCGAAGGCGAGCGGAGCGCCGAAGATGTCGCCGACGAACCGCGAGTAGTCGGACCAGTTCATGCCGAACTGGAACTCCTGGACGATGCCGGTGACGACGCCCATGGCGATGTTGATCAGGAAGAGTTTTCCCCAGAACTTCGTAGCCCTGAGGTACTTCTCGTTGTTCGTCCGGACCCAGGCGGTCTGCAGGCCGGCGGTGAGCGCGGCGAGCGAGATCGTCAGTGGGACGAACAGGAAGTGATAGACGGTAGTGATACCGAACTGCCATCGCGCCAGGGTCTCCGGCGCCAGAGCTAGCTCCACGTCGTCTTCTCCTTACGTCGCCGTAGTCGCACCGGCAGTTTGCCCTTTAAATCCGACTAATCATGGGAGGAAGCAGGACACGCTTGTGAACGCGTTCACATTCACAAACATTATGGCGCACAGACTTTCGGGACGTTCGGGCGGGGTACCCCTCTTGGGACGTTCCGATCAATCCACCCGAACCAGACGCCCGGGAGCACAGCGTTCCGGACCCGGCGTACCCGGACAACGAGAAGGGCCCCGTACCCCGTCGAACGAGGTACGGGGCCCGGCCCCGAGTCGCGCAGGCGGCCTGCGCCGCCGCGCTACAGCTCCTTGCGGTAGGACTCCGCCACCTTCAGGAACAGGTCGTTCGCCTCGTCCTCCCCGATCGTGACCCGCACCCCCTCGCCCGCGAACGGCCTGACCACCACTCCGGCCCGCTCACATACCGTGGCGAAGTCGGCGGTACGGTCCCCGAGCCGCATCCAGACGAAGTTCGCCTGGGAATCCGGCACAATCCACCCCTGGCCGGCCAGGGTCCGCTGCACACGCTGACGCTCGGACACCAACGAGCCCACCCGCCCCAGGAGTTCGTCCTCGGCACGCAGCGAGGCGACCGCCGCGTCCTGCGCGAGCTGGCTGACCCCGAAGGGCACCGCCGTCTTGCGCAGCGCCGCCGCCACCGGCTCGTGGGCCACGGCGAAACCGACCCGCAGCCCCGCCAGGCCGTACGCCTTGGAGAAGGTCCGCAGCACCGCCACATTGGGCCGGTCCCGGTAGATCTCGATGCCGTCCGGCACCTCGACGTCACGGATGAACTCCCGGTACGCCTCGTCGAGCACCACGAGGACATCGCCCGGCACCCGGTCCAGGAACCGCTCCAGCTCGGCCCGGCGCACCACGGTGCCGGTCGGGTTGTTCGGGTTGCACACGAAGATCAGCCGGGTGCGGTCCGTGATCGCGTCCGCCATCGCGTCGAGGTCGTGCACCTCATCGTCGTTCAGCGGAACCTTCACCGAGGTCGCACCGCTGACCTGCGTGATGATCGGGTACGCCTCGAAGGAGCGCCAGGCGTAGATCACCTCGTCGCCCGGGCCCGAGGTGGCCTGGATCAGCTGCTGCGCCACACCGACCGATCCGGTTCCGGTGGCGAGATGCGAGAGGGGCACACCGAAACGGTCGGCCAGCTCGTTCATCAGACCGGTGCAGGCCATGTCCGGGTAGCGGTTGAAGTTCGCGGCCGCGGCCAGGGCGGACTCCATCACCCCGGGCAGCGGCGGATACGGATTCTCGTTGGAGGACAGCTTGAACGCGACCGGTCCGCCGGCAGCAGCCGGCTTGCCCGGTACATAGGCGGGGACGCCGTCCAGCTCGGCGCGCAGCTTGGGGCTCGTCTCGCTCACCGCAGGTCCTCCTCGACCGTCTGTACACATCAATACTGCTCACCTTATGAGGATTGGGCGCCGCTGCGAATGGCCGGAGCACCCAATCGTCCGGTGCGACCAGGAATGGGGGGAGCGCGCTCCGCCCCGACGCGCGCCGGTGGCTCACTCCGTGGCGCGCGTCCCTCGAAGAGGTGAGATGAGACCTCTTCGAGACATCGACCATTTAGTAGGCCCATCGGGTTCGACGCATGACACACTACGGTCAAGCCCTTCAACCCCCTTGGTTTGCAAGGCATTTGACCCTTAATGATCATGCAGAAACGTGCCTGTCAACGAGTGAATATGCGATCAGGCCAACCGCCCTTCCGAGCCCTACTATCGGCTCGCCATGACAGCAGCAGGGAAGCACCAGGTGAGCCGGACGGACACACCCCGGCGCGGCGGCCGGCAGGGACGAGCGGGAATCCGGGACGTGGCCGCCGCCGCGGGGGTCTCCATCACGACCGTCTCCGACGCGCTCAACGGCAAGGGCAGGCTCCCGGACGCCACCCGCCGCCATGTCCGCGAGGTCGCAGAGCGCCTGGGCTACCGCCCTTCCGCCGCGGCCCGAACCCTCCGTACCGGCAAGTCCGGCCTCATCGGCCTGACCGTGACGACCTACGGGGACGAACCTTTCACCTTCACCGAATTCGCGTACTTCGCGGAGATGGCCAGAGCGGCCACCTCTGCCGCGCTCGCCCGCGGCTACGCCCTCGTCATCCTGCCCGCCACCTCACGCCACGACGTCTGGTCGAACGTCGCCCTCGACGGCACCGTCGTGATCGACCCCTCCGACCAGGACCCGGTCGTCACGGAACTCGTACGCCAGGGGCTGCCCGTCGTCTCGGACGGACGCCCGGCCGGAACGCTCCCGGTCACCGCGTGGGTCGACAACGACCACCGGGCCGCCGTGCTCGATCTGCTCGACCACCTCGCCGCCGCCGGAGCCCGCCGCATCGGCCTGCTCACCGGCACCACCACCGATACGTACACCCGCCTCTCCACCACCGCGTACCTCCACTGGTGCGAGCGCGTGGGCCAGGACCCGGTGTACGAGTCGTACCCCGCCCATGACCCGTGCGCGGGCGCGGTCGCCGCCGATCGGCTGCTCGCCCGCCCCGACCGGCCCGACGCCGTCTACGGGCTCTTCGACCCCAATGGCACCGATCTGCTGGCGGCGGCCCGCCGGTACGGTCTGCGCGTCCCCGAGGACCTGCTGCTGGTCTGCTGCAGCGAGTCCACCGTGTACGCGACGACCGAGCCCCCCATCACCACCCTCTCGCTCAAGCCGCGCAGAATCGGCACGGCGGTCATCCAGCTCCTGATCGACGCCATCGAGGGCGTGGATCAGGACGGACCGGTGGAGCAGGTCATACCGACGGAACTCATCGTGCGGACCTCCTCGCAACGCCGCCCACCCCGCACCACGGTCAGCGCACCCCGCTCTCCGGCCAGGGACTGATCAGGCGATTTCGGACCAATCGGCCGGTGAACCCGACGTGCGTCCGGATTCACCACCCCGGGTGCGTCACAGAGGACGATCCGCATTCCTATGATGGGCGCACGACACCGCGGACCGCCCCGACCAGCAGGGCCCGTCAGGTGTACGGCGGCGCGACGGTGGTGGAGGGGTCGATGACACAGGGGGCCGGTCAGGAACCCGTGGTGCGGACTGCGACGTTGCGCGACTTCCGCGTACCGCCCTATGCCCAGAACCCGGTGCCGCCATCGTCACCGCACCCGGGCAACGCCCTCCCCGTTGACGTGCCGCCGGACGGGTACACCCCCACCGCGCGCGATCTTCCCGTGATCAACCGCGGTGACACCCTGGAGGTGGCGGCCGTCCCCGACCCCCGGCCCGTCCCGGAGCAGGGCCGCGGACCGCTCTACGTCGTCGGCGACGTGCACGGCTATCTGGACGAGCTCCACGCCGCCCTCGCCGAGCAGGGCCTCATCGACGCCGACGGCAAGTGGTCGGCGGGCAATGCCCGGCTCTGGTTCCTCGGCGACTTCACCGACCGGGGCCCCGACGGCATCGGGGTCATCGACCTCGTGATGCGCCTGTCCGCCGAGGCCGCGGCCGCCGGCGGCTACTGCAAGGCCCTGATGGGCAATCACGAACTGCTGCTCCTCGGCGCCAAGCGGTTCAGCGACACCCCGGTCAACTCCGGCGCGGGCACCGCCACCTTCCAGGCGGCCTGGCTGCTCAACGGCGGCCAGAAGAACGACATGGAGCGGCTTCAGGACGTCCACCTCCAGTGGATGTCCCGGCTCGACGCGATCGTCGAGGAGGACGGGCATCTGCTGATGCACTCCGACACGACGGCATACCTCGAATACGGCACCACCATCGAGGACGTCAACGACACCGTGCACGCCATCCTCACGCGTAACGACGCCGATGAGTGCTGGGACCTCTTCCGCAAGCTCACCAAGCGGTTCGCCTTCCGCGACGAGTCGGGTCCACAGGCGGTCCGGGAGCTGATGTCGGCCTACGGCGGACAGCGCATCGTCCATGGTCACAGCCCCATTCCGTACCTCCTCGGAGAGGTCGGTTCGGAGGACGGCGAGGACGGCTCCGGCCCCGTGGTCGAAGGTCCGCACGTGTACGCGGACGGGCTCGCCATCGCCATGGACGGCGGAGTGACCATGGCCGGAAAGCTACTGGTCGTCCAACTGCCTCTGCATGACTGACGTTCTTCTGGGAAGACGCTCCCACGACCTGACCACGCCGACCACTGGGCCTATTTACGGAAACCCCCTGTCACCCCGTGCCGTGGGCGCTCTACCATCGGCGTATCAGTAGCAGGCTCTCCTCCGTTTCCGCCCAACTGCCCGTTCCCAACGGGCACTCAGGCCCGACGGAGCATCGGGGGATGCACATGAACAGCGCTCCGCACCTGCTGGCCGAGGACCGACCCGAGTTCGAGCGGATCCTCGACGACGCACTGCGTCATGCCCATGAACGACCGGATCTGGCCGCGGTCGGCGAACGGCTCAACGCCGTGCAGCTGCGCACCATGGCGCTGGACGCCACGGAGCTGATCACCGCGACGGCCGCCACCGAGTACGAGCACTACGTGCGGGCCCGCGAGGAACTGCGCAGACCGGCCGAGGGCGAGGACGAGGATGTGGGCCCGGTCTCCGGCGCGAGCCGGACGAACCAGTCGGGCGCGGGCATAGGAGCCGTCGTCACGGTCCTGGCGCCGGTGCTGGCCGGAACCGCCGCGTTCATATTCCTGCTGGCCGGCTATCTGCTGAGGCTGCTCGACCCACCACCGTCCTTCGCGTCCACCATGGTCTCCGCGGGCTGGTTCTTCGCGGCGGTCACGGCCGCCGCGATCCTGGCCGCCGCCGTCGGGCTGCTCATCACGGCACTGCGCAACGGATCGACGTCGCAGCCCGCCGAGGACGCCGAGGACGAGTTGCCGGAGGATGTGGCACGGGCCAGAGAGGCGTGGCGCCACGCCCTGCTGGAGCGCGGCATCCTGCCGTTCCTGCGGGACGCGCTCGCCGATCCCGCCGCCGGCCCCGCCTCACGCACGCCGGTCCGCTCGGCGAACCGCATCCCGAAGGTCGGCTACAGCCCGCCGGACTTCTCCAGCCCGGACGGCGGCCCGGCGGCGGGCCCCCGCCCGACGTTCACCAGTCCGGACTTCACCAGTCCCGACTTCGGCGGCCCCGAACACGAACCGGACTGACCGGGTCCTACGAGACCCGGGCCGGGCCGGGCCGGGCCGGATTCGGTTCGGGGCGGGTTGGGTTGGGTTGGGTTCGAACGAGTTCGGGGGCGGGCCGCCTCGCCGAGCATGGCTGCCGAGATCACGCGCGCCTCCGCGGCCGGAGCCGTCGTACGTTCCCTGGGTGCCGTGACGATCGCCCCGTCCATCAGCAGCACGAGCCGTCGTGCGAGTGCCTCGGTGTCCTCGTGCCGGCCGCTCTCGGCGAGCAGGCCCGCGACGTACGCCGTGCCCCGCTCCTTGTGTTCGGCGGCGTCCCGGTACGCGGAACTGCCGGTGTCGGTCATCCGGCTCCCCGACGTCCCGTACACCCAGGTGGTCTCGGCTCCGGCCGTACGCCTGATCACCCACGAAACCTGAACTCCGAGCCCTGCAACTTCGAGCGCGGGCCTTCGAGCGCGACGTCGCCCCGGAAGCCGGAGCCCCGGGGCGACGCCGTGTCCCGGGTCAGTCCGCGATCGGCAGATAGACCCGGTTGCCGGCCGCCGCGAACTCCTTGGACTTCTCCGCCATGCCCGCCTCGATCTCCGACTGCGATCCGCCGTGCTCGCGCCGGATGTCCTGGGAGATCTTCATCGAGCAGAACTTCGGACCGCACATCGAGCAGAAGTGCGCCGTCTTCGCCGGCTCGGCCGGCAGCGTCTCGTCGTGGAACTCCCGTGCGGTGTCCGGGTCGAGAGCCAGATTGAACTGGTCCTCCCAGCGGAACTCGAACCGGGCGTCGGAGAGCGCGTCGTCCCAGTCCTGCGCCCCGGGGTGCCCCTTGGCGAGGTCCGCCGCATGCGCCGCGATCTTGTAGGTGATGACGCCGGTCTTCACATCGTCCCGGTTGGGCAGGCCGAGGTGCTCCTTCGGCGTGACGTAACAGAGCATCGCCGTCCCCCACCACGCGATCATCGCCGCGCCGATGCCCGAGGTGATGTGGTCGTACGCCGGGGCGACATCGGTGGTCAGCGGGCCGAGCGTGTAGAACGGTGCCTCCTCGCAGATCTCCTGCTGGAGGTCGATGTTCTCCTTGATCTTGTGCATCGGGACATGGCCCGGGCCCTCGATCATGGTCTGGACGCCGAACCGCTTGGCGACCGTGTTCAGCTCGCCGAGCGTGCGCAGTTCGGCGAACTGCGCCTCGTCGTTGGCGTCGGCGATCGAGCCGGGACGCAGCCCGTCGCCCAGCGAGTACGTCACGTCGTAGCTCGCGAGGATCTCGCAGAGCTCCTCGAAGTGCTCGTACAGGAACGACTCCTTGTGGTGCGCGAGGCACCACGCCGCCATGATCGAGCCGCCGCGGGAGACGATGCCGGTCTTGCGGCGGGCGGTCAGCGGTACGTACGGCAGGCGCACGCCGGCGTGGACCGTCATGTAGTCGACGCCCTGCTCGGCCTGCTCGATGACGGTGTCCTTGTAGATCTCCCAGGTCAGCTCCTCCGCCCGGCCGTCGACCTTTTCGAGGGCCTGGTAGAGCGGAACGGTGCCGATGGGCACGGGGGAGTTGCGCAGAACCCACTCACGGGTGGTGTGAATGTTGCGGCCGGTGGACAGATCCATGACGGTGTCGGCGCCCCAGCGCGTCGCCCACGTCATCTTCTCCACCTCCTCCTCGATGGAGGACGTCACCGCGGAGTTGCCGATGTTGGCATTGACCTTCACCAGGAACCGCTTGCCGATGATCATCGGCTCGATCTCGGGGTGGTTGACATTGGCCGGCAGCACGGCCCGGCCGGCCGCGATCTCCTCGCGCACCACCTCGGGCTCGGCGTTCTCCCGGATCGCCACGTACTCCATCTCCGGGGTGACCTCGCCCCGGCGGGCGTACGCGAGCTGGGTCACCGGCTGCCCGTCCCGGCTGCGGCGCGGCAGTCGCGGGCGGCCGGGGAAGACCGCGTCGAGGTTGCGCAGCCCTTCCCCGAGCTCTCGGCTTCGCTCAAGCAGGGGAGACCCCATTCGCGGCGAGGTGTGCTTGAGCCCGTCGTCCTCGGGGCGGGCGGGGCGGCCCGGGTACTCCTCGGTGTCGCCGCGGGCCACGATCCAGTTCTCCCGCAGCGGTGCGAGCCCGCGGCGGACATCGGTCTCGACGGTGGGATCGGTGTACGGCCCCGACGTGTCGTACAGCGTCACGTCCTTGCCGTTGGTGAGGTGCACCTGACGGACCGGCACCCGGAGGTCCGGGCGCGAGCCCTGGACGTACCCCTTGTGCCAGCCGATGGACTTCCCGGCCTCGTCGCTCTGGTTCGAGGCAGGCGTGCGTGCGTCCGCTGTGGTCATGAGACCTACTCCCTACGCCGGCATTACCCGGTAACAGGTTCGGCGGTCGGCGCAGCCCGTCCCGTACGGATGTACGGATTTCAGCGCCCTCTCAGCCCGGTGCTCCGAGCTCCCGCGTGTGCAAAGGTCCCTCCACGCTAGCGCCCCGTCCGGCGTACTGAACAGAGGGCCCGTCTCTTCTTGCGATGATCGGCCGGTGACGTCCCCCCAGATCGACCTCGAACCGCAGGGCCATCAGCACGGCCACTCGCACAGCCATGGCCCCGCCGCGCCCGTCTCCAGACATCTGCGCAAGGTCATCGCGGCCGTACTGATCCCGTTCGCCACCGCCGTTCTCGTCGGTCTGGTGGCTCTCTGGCCGGGCGGTGCGCCGCCGCACGAGCGGACCGGCGTCGGATTCGACCGGCAGACCCAGCAGGGAAAGGTGGTGAGTATCGACAAGGTGGACTGCAAGGACGTGAACGCGGTTCAGATGCCCGTCGACGGGGCCACCACATCACCGTCGGGAAGCGAACGGGGACTGTGCAAGAGGGCCACGATCGAGGTGGCGACCGGTCACGACAAGGGCCGGACCTTCGTCGAGATCGTCCAGCCCGACGCACCGCGTCAGTTGCGCGACGGTCAGAGCGTGGTCGTGTCGTACGCCCCCGACGCGCCCCGTGATCTGCAGTACTCGGTGACGGATGTGAACCGGAAATTCCCGATGACTCTGCTGGCCGGGATCTTCGCCCTGGCCGTGGTCGCGGTGGGCCGCATGCGCGGGGTGATGGCACTGGTCGCGCTCGCCGTGTCGTTCGCCGTGCTGACCCTGTTCATCCTCCCGGCCATTCTCCAGGGCTCGAATCCGCTGCTCGTCGCGGTGGTCGGGGCCAGCGCGATCATGCTGATCGCGCTCTACATGTGCCACGGCCTGACCGCCCGCACCTCGGTCGCGGTGATCGGCACGCTGATCTCGCTGCTGCTGATCGGGCTGCTCGGATCGCTCTTCATCGGCTGGGCGAGCCTGACCGGCAACACCGACGACAACACCGGCCTCATCCACGGTCTGTACCCGCACATCGACATGAGCGGTCTGCTGCTGGCCGGTGTCATCATCGGTTCGCTCGGAGTCCTCGACGATGTGACCGTGACCCAGACATCGGCGGTCTGGGAACTGCACCAGGCGAACCCGGCGATGGGTGCGCGGGGTCTCTACCGGGCAGGAATCAGGATCGGGCGCGACCACATCGCCTCGGTCGTCAATACGCTGGTGCTCGCCTATGCGGGCGCCGCACTGCCGTTGCTGCTGCTGTTCTCCATCGCGCAGAGCAGTGTGGGGACGGTGGCCAACAGCGAGCTGGTGGCTGAGGAGATCGTACGAACGCTGGTCGGCTCGATCGGACTGGTCGCCTCGGTGCCGGTGACGACGGTGCTCGCTGCGCTGGTCGTCTCCGCGGACCGCACAGGGCTCGGCGCGGAAGCCGGAGCTTCGGCACCCGTACGGGCCGGGAAAGGCCGTCGTCGTAGAGCTAAGCCTTGAACGTCCCCGTCAGGTGAATAATTCACCCATTCGGCAGGTACCGTGTTCGACCGGTGAGCCGGTCGGCGGCGCCGTTCTTCTCAGCCTGCGTTCTGTTCCTCGGCGAGGATCCGGCCCAGGGCCTCTTCCAGGTTGCCCTCGAAGTCACCCAGCGTGCACTCCTGTCCGAGCGGCACAAGCTTGTCGGTCCGGTCGAGAAATGCCACAAGCGGTGCCGTACCGGCCCTGAAGAGAGCCCGGTCCTCACCGACCTGGAGCCGGATATGTACGTCGGACAGCCCCTCGGGCTCAGTGGGACCGATGTGCACATCGCCGTCGCCACTGGGGCTGTTGAGGCCGTCGAGCAGCAGCTCACGGCCGAATGCCCAGGTGACGGGGGCGTCACCGGGCAGATGGAAGGTCATCCGGATCGCATACGGATCGCAGACCTCGTACCGGAGCTCCACCGGGATCCGGAAAGAGAGCTCCTCGGAAACGAGGAAGCTCATCATGACCTCAGCTTGAACCGACTCGCGCATCGTTCAACCCCGCAGTAGATGAATCTGGCCAGGAATGATCCCCCGTGGCCCTATTGACGCCATCGTGGTGCATGCGATAGCAGATCACAAGGAGTGATTTTTCAGATACTGATAGAGAACACGAACGAACGCAAGAGGTTGGCCACTTCGCCACGTAGTTGTTCGACTGCGGGAAGCAACCGGCTTTCCTGCTCCAGGGGTACCGAAATGGCCATCGCGGCGGCCGTGAATCCCGCTGTGATCGGGATGGCCGCGCAGACCGTGCCCAGGGCGTATTCCTGTCGTTCGATGACGGGTTCCATCCGTTCCAGCGACCGCAGTCGCTCAAGGAACGCCGCACGGTCCCTCACCGAGTAGCGGGTCAGCGGACGCACAGGGTGACGGTCCAGGTGGTCCTCGCGGGCCTTCTCGTCGAGCTGGCTCAGCAGACACTGGCCGATCGCGTGGGCATGCCCGGTCTCCCGGAAGGATGCCCACTCGTCGACGGCGGGGTTGGCGGGGGTGTCGGCGACCGCGACGAGTTCGATCTCGCCCTCGCGGTAGACGGCGCAGTACACCGGTGCACCGATGATGTCGCGCCAGCGGCTCAGCGACTCGGCCATTCCGCCGCGCCGATTCTGCAGCGCCCCTTCGCCGACCAGGCGTTCAGCCGCGACCCCGATGCGGAAGACGCCGTTCTCCCGGCGCAGATAGCCCTCATGCGTCAGGGTGCGCAGCAGATGGTAGGCCGTGGGAAGAGGAAGGCCCGCTTCCCTGGCGAGTTGTTTGGCGGGCGCCCCGTCGCGATGGGTCACCACGGCTTCCAGCAGCCTCAGCGCTCGCTGCACCGAACCGATCAGCGTCGGGGCAGCAGTGCTCGATGCCGTGGTCAACAGTCACCCCCAGGCATGGTGACGGGTGGTCAGCCCGCCTGTGGGGGCCGCCCCCACGGACTGCCGCACGGCTGGGCTCCGGATGCCGAACGCCGTACAAACCACTGGTCAGTGTGGTGACGGACCGTTAATTCCCAGGTGGTGGCAGCAAACTGCCACTTTAATGGCCGGGTCCGCGAGGGACATCGTTTCGTCTCTCGCTTAGCTCAGCTGGGCTAACGCCCCGGCCGGCTTCCGATCGTCCTACCAGTCGCCGCGCGAGGAGGACGACGACATGAACTTGCGTACGACGAAGATGAGCCCGCCGACCAGGATCACGAAGATCAGGACCTTGAAGAGCAGTCCGATCACGAACCCGATCACGCTGGCGATCAGACCGCCGAACACGACGATCGCGATGACCGGCACCGCGATCCACTTCACCCACCAGGGCATCCCAGCGAATATCTCCCGCACGGCCATCGTCCTTACCTCGTCTCCATGAGCTCCTGCTTCGATGCTAGAGGCGCGGCAGGGGTCGGCGGGGGTTGCGCAGCCCTTGAAGTCCCCTGACCGACCCCTGAGGGATCCCTGAGACCGGACCCTCGCCCTCCGGCGGATCGGCTCAGCTCTCCGGCGGGGAGAAGACCACCATCACCCGCAGGTCCTCGGTGATGTGGTGGAACTTGTGGGCGACACCGGCCGGTACGTACACCACGCTTCCTCTGCCCACCTGCGTGGTTTCCATGCCGACCGTGATGGAGGCACGGCCGCTGACGACGAGGTAGACCTCGTCCTGGTTGTGGGGCTGCTGCGGGTCGAGTGCACCGGCGTCCAGTGCGTACAGGCCGACGGACATGTTCCGTTCCTTCACGAACTGCAGATACGCGCCGTCGTTGGCGGCCCGCTCCGCCTCCAGCTCGTCCAGTCTGAATGCCTTCATGGCCTGTCCGCCCCTTGCCTCTGCACTGCCGGTGTCCGCCACCGATCAGGTCTGCCACGATCAGACACATGAAGAATTTCGTAGTCAAGACGATCGCCAACGCAGGTGCGCTGGCCGTAGCCATCTGGCTGATCCAGGACATCACGCTGACCGGCGGCAGCACCGGGCGCAAGGCACTCACTCTGATCGTGGTGGCCCTGCTCTTCGGCCTGGTGAACTTCGTGGTCAAGCCGATCGTGAAGCTGCTGACCCTGCCGCTCTTCATCCTCACGCTCGGGCTGATCACGCTGGTGGTCAACGCACTCATGCTGCTGCTGACCTCCTGGCTGGCCGGTCTGTTCAATCTGAGCTTCCATGTCGAGGGCTTCTGGACCGCCGTCCTCGGCGGCCTGATCATCTCGATCGTGTCGTGGGCACTGAACGTGATCCTGCCCGACGAGGACTGACCCGACGCCTCCTGAGAAAGTGCAGGTCAGGTCCGGTGGCGCACCGGGGAGAGAAGTGAGGGAGCGGTATGAGCACCATGGGTGAAGGAACCCGGGCGGTACGGGCCGGGCTGCCCGAACCGGAGCAGTTCGAGCCCACCCTGCCCGGGCCGGTCTTCGCCGCGCACTTCCATCTCTCCGGTGAACCGACCGGTCCGTACACCTACGGCCGGGACACCAATCCGACCTGGACCCATCTGGAACGTGCCATCGGTGAGCTGGAGGCGCCGGGGGAGCCCGTCGAGACCACGGTCTTCGCCTCCGGGATGGCGGCGATCTCGGCCGTGCTGCTGTCCCAGGCACGCACCGGCGATGTGGTCGTGCTGCCCGACGACGGCTATCAGGCCCTGCCGCTGGTGCGCGAGCAGCTGGAGGCGTACGGCGTCGAGGTGCGGACCGCGCCGACCGGTGGCGATGCCCAGCTGGCCGTCCTCGAAGGCGCCAAGCTGCTGTGGATCGAGACCCCGTCCAATCCGGGGCTCGATGTCTGCGACATACGCCGGCTCGTCGAGGCGGCGCACTCGGCCGGCACTCTGGTGGCCGTCGACAACACCCTCGCCACACCGCTCGGCCAGCGCCCGCTGGAGCTGGGGGCCGACTTCTCGGTGGCCAGTGACACCAAGGGCATGACCGGACACGGAGACATCCTGCTCGGCCATGTGACCTGCCGTGATCCGGAGCTGACAGCGGGGGTACGGCGCTGGCGCAAGGTGGTCGGCGCCATTCCGGGCCCCATGGAGGCCTGGCTCGCGCACCGGTCGCTGGCCACGCTGGAGCTGCGGATCGACCGGCAGTGCGCCACCGCCCTGACGCTAGCCGAGGCACTCGGCAAGCGGCCGGAGGTGACCGGGCTGCGGTATCCCGGGCTGCCCTCCGACCCTTCGTACCCCAACGCCGTACGGCAGATGCGGCGCTTCGGCTCCGTGGTGTCGTTCGTACTGCCCGACCGCGTGCGGGCCGAGCGTTTTCTGACCGAGCTGCGGCTGGTCGACGACGCGACGAGCTTCGGCGGTGTGCGCTCCACCGCCGAGCGCCGGGCGCGCTGGGGCGGCGACGCCGTGCCCGAGGGCTTCATCCGCCTCTCGGTCGGCGCGGAGAGCCCGGCGGATCTGGTGGCGGATGTGGAACGGGCGCTTGACGCGGCACTGGGCGAGCGCTGACCGACCGGTGGTACGGGTGGTCCGAACCTCCCCCCTCGTGGCTCGGACCACCCCCGGTTCCTCCTGCGAAGAACCGCCCGAACAAGGCTAGTTGACTCTCCGTCAGTGTCCAATCACCGTAGCGACAGCGACCTATCGACATATTTATAGTTGTACGGGTCCGAAGCGTCGCGAGGGTGGAAGGGGCAGGACATGGACCTGACCCTGCTGCGCACATTCGTCACCGTGCACCGGGCCGGTTCCTTCACCAGGGCCGCCGCCCTGCTCGGCCTCTCCCAGCCCGCGGTCACCTCGCAGATCCGGACCCTGGAGCGACAACTGGGCCGCCCGCTCTTCCTGCGCAGGGCCCGCGGCGTGACCCCGACGACCATCGGCGACGAACTCGCGCACCGGGCTGCGCCCCATCTGGACGCGCTGATCGAGATCGCCGAGACGGAGCTCGACGAGGAGTCGGGCGTACGGTCGCTGCACCTGGCCGGACCGCCGGAGTTCACCTCGCTGCGCGCCCTGCCCGCGCTCGCCCCTCTCGTCGCCCAGGGCCTGGCCCTGCGCAGTTCCTTCTTCACCGGCGCCGAGGAGGCGCTGGAGGGGCTGGCCGCCGGGCACCATGATCTGGCCATCGCGACGACCCGCCCGCGCGGCGGGCTGCTCACCGCGACCCCGCTCTGCGACGAGGAACACGTACTGGTCGCCGCGCCCCGCTGGGCCGGGCGGCTCGGCCCCGGCACCTTGCGGCACAAGGGGCCCGTGGTGCTGGAACAGCTGCCGGTCGTGGAGGTCCACGAGAGCCTGCCGCTCGTCTCCCGCTACTGGTCCACCGTCTTCGAGAGTCGGCCCGCCCTCGCGGGAACCGTCATCGTGCCGGATCTCCGGGCGGTCCTGGAGTGCACCGCGGCGGGCGCCGGACTCGCCGTGCTGCCGCGCTATCTGTGCGAGAGGGCGCTGGAGCAGGGCGAGGTCGTGGCCCTCCTGGACCCTCCCGTGCCGCCCCTGCGCACCTATTTCCTGACCGTGCGGACCGGCACACTCGCGCTGTCCCACATCGCGCGGGCGCACGAGTGGCTGCTGAGTGCTGCCGCCGACTGGTGAGCGCAGGACCGCCCGGCACCGCTCCGGTGTTTCAGAACCGGTTCTGCGGGCCACTCTCTTGCCATGACCGAACGTCCTGTGGTCAAGCGCACCGCACGCGCCATCCTGCTCGACGGCAACGACCTCATCCTCATCAAGCGCACCAAGCCCGGGGTGGATCCCTACTGGCTCACCCCCGGTGGCGGGGTCGAGCCGGAGGACGCAACCGTCATCGACGCCCTGCACCGCGAGCTGGACGAGGAGCTCGGCGCCAAGATCACCGATGTGGTCCCTTGTTTCGTCGACACCGTGGAGCACATCGAGGGCAGCGGGGTGAAGGGCGTGAAAGTCCAGCACTTCTTCGTCTGCCGACTGGAGTCGATGGACCCGTCCCGGCGGCACGGCCCCGAAATCGACGATCCCTGCGGGGAGTACGACATCGTACGGGTGCCGTTCAGCCGGATGGGGATCGCCGCCGTCCACCTCGTGCCGCTGTCGCTGCGCCACTACCTGGACGGCAATATCGAGGGCGTACGTGCGATGCACGCGCCCGATCTGGGCTGACCGCCGCCGCTCCGGGGGCGAAGGCAGCCGCCGTGGTGGGGCGGGGCCGGTCGTGGTGGTCAGGCGGGGCCGGGCGGCACGGTCAGGCGGGGCCGGGCGCGGCCGGTTCCTCGAAAAAGTCGTGGCGGATGCGCTCGGTCGGCATGCCGATGCCCCGGAGCGTGTCCACACCGCTGCGGATCATGCCGGGCGGGCCCGAGAGATAGGCGTCGTACTCGTGCCACGGGCCGCACTCCCGCACCGCCTCGGGCAGCAGTCCTCGCATCAGGCCCCCTCCCGTTCCCTGGCCGGTGGAGACCACCGGCCGCACCGCGAGCCAGGGATAGGTCCTCTGGAGCCGCATCATCGTGTCGATGTCGTACAGGTCGTGATCGCTGCGTGCCCCGTAGAAGACCTCCACGGGACGCCGGTCGCCATGCTCCGCGACGTCCTCGACGAGTGCCTTGATGGGGGCGATGCCCGTGCCTCCGCCCAGGCAGAGCAGACCGTTGTGGGTGGAGTGGTCGACCGTCATCGAGCCCGTGGGCGGGCCGAGGCGCAGGACGTCCCCGGGCCGGGCCCGGTGCACCAGGGCATTGGAGACCCAGCCGGCCGGGACCGCCTTGATGTGAAAGGTCAGCAGTCCGTCCGGGCGGGGTGCCGAGGCGAAGGAATAGTGCCGCCAGATCCGGGGCCACCACGGGGTCTCCACGGCCGTGTACTGGCCTGCGAGGAAGGGGTAGGGCTGGTCGGGGCGGAGCGTGAGCACCGCTATGTCACGGGTTCTGAGGTCATGGGACACCAACTCCGCGAGCCACAGGGCAGGGGCCCACTGCTCATCCTCGGCGGCCGCATCGATCATGATCTGCGACATCGCGGTGTAGGCGCGCACCCATGCCGCTTCGGTCTCCCCGTCCCACGTGGTGGTCGCATAGCGGCTCAGGGCACCCATGAGCGCCTCCCCCACTGCGGGATAGTGCACGGGCTGTGTGCCGTACTTGCGGTGTCCCCGCCCCAGTTCGCCGAGGTACTCGGCCAGCGCACGCGGATCGTCCAGCCGGTCGGCCGCGGTGAGGATCGCGCGGAGGAGACGGTCGCGCTGGGCATCCATCGCGACCGGGAACAGGTCCCGCAGCTCGGGGTGGCGTACGAAGAGCAGCGCGTAGAAGTACGAGGTCGCCTGATCCGCAACGGGCGAGATCTCGGTCAGGGTGCGGTGGATCAGGGTCGCGTCGGCGGATCTGTCCGTTCCGTCTTCGGTCCACCCGGTGGCCGGAGCATCCATACTGTGCCTCGCCTCGTACGTCTCGTGGTCGCCTTGCGCACCAGCACGGCCCGCAGCCCCCTCGCCCGCGGACGCAGCCGGGCCCGCTGACGATCGCCGTTCGGTCACTGTCCGCGGTCCTCAGGCCCAGCATGCCCTGCGACGGACCCGGGCGGGCCGTGAACCCATGACAGCCGCCCATGAACGCATCAGCACCCGACGAGGCAGCACTCACCTGACAGCGAGGCCCGCAGAGGAGCGCCTGCTGTACGCCGAGGCCAGTACGCGCGATTACTCCCGCTGTCGGACGCCCGGAAGCCCCGTTCCCGGCACCGTGTTTCACGTGAAACCACTCAAACGCTCCGCCCGCCGCAGCCTCCTGGTGGCGCACGTCGCGGTATCCGTGAGCTGGCTGGGACTGACCGTCGGACCGCTGACGCTCGGAATGGCGGCCTTCTCCACCGCGGACCCCGCAACCGCGCAGGCCGCCACCCGCGCCATGAAGATCTTCGGGGACTGGCTGGTCGTACCGGTCGCCCTGTCCTCGTTGTTCAGCGGCCTCCTTCTGGCCCTCGGCACCCCATGGGGGCTGGCCAGACACCGATGGGTCTGGACGAAGTTCTGGCTCACCCTGATCACGGTGGCACTGTCCGTCTTCTCGCTGCGGCCCGGCATCGACGAGGCCGCGGCACGTGGCGCCGTCGATATCGATCTGGTGGTCGCCCCGTCGGTGGCAACGGCGACGTATCTCTTCATCACCGCGATATCAGTGCTGAAGCCCTGGGGACCGACCCGTCGCGGCCACCGGCTGCGCCGCTCGGCCGGAGCCGGGAGAGGGCCGGCCGTAGCCCGTAAAGGAGCGGACGGAGCCGATACAGACGCGGCCGGAGCCGGAAAAGGAGTGGACGGAGCCCGTAAAGGAGTGGACGAGCGAACACCACGTCGGACAGCCTGACCTCCATGCCCAGCTCACTGCCCCGCCCGATCGCCGAATTGCCTGTCCGGCGCCTCACCCCGGGTGACCTGGTCGCCTGCGCCGATCTCTGTGAAGACCGTGGCTGGCCACGCGATGAGCACAGATGGGGTCTGCTTCTCGCCGCCGGAACCGGCTACGGCGTGGACGACCCCGAGGGCAAGGGCCTGATGGCCAGTTGCGTGGTGACCTCCTACGGCCCCCGGCTGGCCGCCATCGGCATGCTGCTCGTCGCAGAGCGATATGCGCGGCGGGGAATCGCACGGCAGCTGATGCACCATGTGATCGCCGATTCCGGAGGCGCACCGCTCAGCCTCTACGCGACAGCCGCGGGGCAACCGCTCTACGAGCAGCTCGGCTTCTCGGTTGTGGGCCGCGCCCAGCGGGTCACCGGCTTCTTCCGGCCGACCGGCGACAGGTCTTCCGCCGTGACCGTCCGCCCGGCCACGGCGGAGGACCTGCAAGCCATGGTCCGGCTGGACTCGGACGTCTTCGGTACCGACCGGACCCATGTCCTCGCCCGGCTGCCCGCGTACGCCGACCACATCCGGGTCGCACAGGACGGGGGACGTCTCATCGGTTACGCGGCGGCCTGGCCGAGCGACCGGACGCATGTGGTCGGCCCGCTGATAGCGCGCGACACCGCCACGGCTCAGGCACTCGTCACCTCTCTCGCCGAGGCGACGGATCTGCCCCTGCGCGCGGACATCGACGCGCGCCATACCGAGCTGCTCGACTGGTTCGAGGAGTGCGGTCTGCGGCCCGGCACCGCAACCACGGTGATGACCCATGGAGCCCCGGACCTGCCGGGCGACTGGACCCGGCGCTACGCCCCGCTGACCGTGGCGACGGGCTGACCGTGGCAGCAGGCTGACCGCCGGCGCCCGCACAGTCCGGAGCCGTCACCGGCCGCGGGCCCGGCAAGTGCTTCAGGCGAGCGCCTTCACGGCGGCCGTCGCATAGCCGTGGTCCTGGTCGGGAGCGCCTCCGCCGACACCGATGGCGCCGATGAGCCGACCGCCGCGGTGCACCGGAACACCACCGGCGATGAAGAGCAACGGCCGGTCGAGGGCGGTGGGCAACGTGTGGAAGATCCCCCCGGGCTGGACCGCGTCGACGAGGTCGGCCGTGGGGGCGTCGAGCTGGAGGGCCGTGTATGCCTTACGGGTGCTGGTCTCGCCGGCGATGAGGACGGCCCGGTCGTCCCGCCGGAAGGCCAGCAGGTGGCCACCCGCGTCGAGGACGGTGACGGCAACCGCGACGCCGGCGGCTTCGGCGGCGGTACGGGCCGCGTCGATGAGTGCTTCGGCGTCCGAGGTCGTCAGCGGGGCGACGGCGGCAGTGGTGGTGCTCATGGGGGACTCCTTGGTGCGATGTGGTGCGGTGAGGTGCTGTGTCAGCTCTGTGGGAGGTGATGAGTGCGTGGGGGCGGCGTGAGCGGGGTCAGCGCCGGGGCGCGGGGGCCAGGGCCGGCTCAGGGCTGTGCCGGGCGACAAACCGGCTGGGCGTGACCGTGCGACGCTCCAGTACGCCGGAGACGACCGCGAGGGCCAGGGCGGAGGCCGCCAGAGCGGCGCCGACCCAGTTGGGGGCGGTGTAGCCGAGGCCGGCCGCGATGACGAGGCCGCCGAGCCACGCCGAGAGCGCGTTGCCGAGGTTGAAGGCACCGATGTTGACCGCGGAGGCGAGGGTCGGAGCACCGGCCGCCTGGTCGAGCACCCGCTTCTGCAGCGGCGGCACGGTCGCGAAGCCCAGGCCACCGATCAGCACGATGGTGACCGCTGCGGCAATCTTGTTGTGAGCGGTCAGGGTGAACAGGGCAAGAACCACGGCAAGGGCGCCCAGCGACACGTACAGCAGGGGCATCAGACGGCGGTCGGCGAACTTGCCGCCGATCAGATTGCCGCCCACCATGCCCAGTCCGAGCAGGACCAGCAGCCAGGTGACGGACGACGTGGAGTATCCGGCGATCTCGGTCATCATCGGGGTGATGTAGGTGATCGCGGCGAAGACTCCGCCGAAGCCCAGCACGGTCATCGCCATGGCGAGCAGGACCTGCACATTGCGGAACGCGGCCAGTTCGTCGCGGAGCCGTACCCCCTCGTGCTGCGGCTGCTCGGGGACGAGCCCGGCAACACCGAGAAGACCGATGACGCCGATCGCGGCGACGACGAGGAACGTGGTGCGCCAGCCGACGCTCTGTCCGATATAGGTGCCCAGCGGTACACCGACGACATTGGCCACTGTGAGGCCGGTGAACATCATGGCGATCGCACCGGCCTTCTTCTGGGGAGCGACCAGGTCGGCCGCGACGACCGTTCCGATGCCGAAGAACGCGCCGTGGGCGAGTGAGGCGATCACCCGGCCGACGACCATCACGCCGAAGACCGGGGCGACCGCGGAGACGACATTGCCCACGACGAACAGCCCCATGAGCAGCACCAGCATGCGCTTGCGGGTGACCCGGGTGCCGAGGGCCGTCATCAGCGGGGCGCCGAGGACGACGCCGAGGGCGTATCCCGTGACGAGGAATCCCGCGGTCGGGATCGAGACCTGGAAGTCCGCGGCAACCTCGGGGAGCAGCCCCATGATCACGAACTCGGTGGTCCCGATACCGAAAGCCCCGATGGCGAGGGCTAGGAGCGCGAGCGGCATGGGTTTCACCTTCCCTGAAGATTGCGTCTGCGCCTTACGAGCGTTCACAATAATTGCAGACGCTGATTAATTGCAAGCGCGGGCTATTGCAGTGGTCGCCTATCCTGATGGCAAGCGGCTCCGACACGGAGGAGAGACCCCATGACAGCGACAGACCCCGCACTGACCGCCCTCTCCCAGGGCTGGTGCGCTCTCTCCTTGCTCCACGGAAAGATCGAGGCCCGTATAGAGCGGGCGCTGCAGTCCGGGCACGGGCTCAGCGTGCGGGAGTACTCCCTGCTCGGCGTTCTGAGCAGGCAGCACAGCGGCCCCGGTGGGCATCTCCAGATGAAGCAGGTCGCGGACGCCGTCGTACTCAGCCAGAGCGCCACCACTCGCCTGGTCACCCGTCTTGAGGACCGCGGACTGCTGACGCGGTATCTCTGCGACACCGATCGCCGCGGCATCTACACCGATGTCACCGAGGCCGGCCTCGCGCTGCTCGCCGCGGCCCGGCCGACCAACGACAGCGCGCTGCGTGCGGCGTTGGACGAAGCCGCGAAGAACCCCGAACTGGCCCCGCTGGTCAGAGCGGTCGAGGAGCTGAAGGCTCCCGTTCAGATCTCGTGAGTCACCAGACGTGGTCGCGAAACGTGGTCGCCGGACGTGGTCGCGACGAGCCCGCGGGGCCCGATGAATCCCCGCGCCATCCGAATGATCTGCGTACCCTGCCGATCATGAGCGATCTGGAAATACGGCCGGCTGCCCTCACAGACATCCCTGCGATCGTGGCCATGCTCGCCGACGATCCGCTGGGTGCACAGCGTGAGTCGCCGGATGATCCGGCCCCGTACCACGCCGCATTCCGGCGGCTGGCGGACGACCCGAACCAGCACCTGGTGGTCGCCGTGCGCGAGGGCCGCGTCGTCGGGACCCTGCAGCTGACCGTGATTCCCGGGCTTTCCCGGCGCGGCTCGACCCGCTCGGTCATCGAGGGCGTACGCATCCATGCCGACGAGCGCGGCAGCGGCCTCGGCACCCTGCTGATCGAATGGGCCGTGGACGAATCCCGGCACCAGGACTGCCGGTTGGTCCAGCTGACGTCCGATGCGACCCGGACCGATGCTCATCGTTTCTACGAGCGGCTCGGTTTCACCGCCAGCCATGTGGGCTTCAAGCTCGCGCTCTGATTCCGGATTCCGGGAGGCCGTTCGTGTACCGCATCAGTGACGCACAGCGCAGAATCAGGCTCGGCCGGCGCCATCTCCTGGCCCCGTCCGTACGGTCCGCTTCCCCGGTGTCCGTGGCCGACGCGGTCGTCGCGCTGCACGCCACCGACGCCGCCACCGTCTTCCTCTCCACGTGTGCCCGCATGTCCGAGGCGGGCGTCGGCCCGGTGGAGCAGGCTCTCTACGAGGACGTCTCGCTGGTCCGGCAGCTCTCCATGCGGAACACCCTCTTCGTCGTGTCGCGGGAGCTCGCCCCCTGTGTCGATGCGTCGAATGCCCGGGCCGTGGCCGCCAAGGAACGCCGGACCTTCCTCAAGCACCTGGCGGACGACGGCAACGGCCTGGACGAGCGCTGGCTCGCCGACACCGAACAGCAGACCCTTGCCGCTCTCGCGGACCTCGGCACTGCCACCGGCGCCGAACTCTCCGGCACCGTGGCTGCTCTGCGTACGAAGATCACCCTCTTCCCCGGCAAGAAGGCCGAGAGCGTGCAGGCCGTCGCCTCCCGTGTCATCCGGATCCTGGCGGCCGAAGGCCGAATCCGCCGGGACCGGCCACGCGGATCCTGGACCTCCAGCCAGTTCCGCTGGACAGCATCCGAGCCCTGGCCGTCCGAGGAACCCGCGCAGGCACAGGCCGAGCTGGCCCGGCGATGGCTCCGCTCCTACGGCCCGGCCACCGAGGCCGACCTCAAGTGGTGAACGGGCTGGGGGCTGGGCCCGGTCCGCAAGGCACTGGCAGCCGTCGGGGCCGAGGCGGTCCGCCTGGACGACGGAGCCGTGGGATGGGTACTGCCGAAGGACCTGGATCCGGAACCGGCCCCGGAACCCTGGGCCGCACTGCTTCCGGCTCTCGACCCCAGTGCCATGGGATGGGCCGATCGCGGATTCCACCTCCTGGCCGGCCATCGGGAGGCTCTCTTCGACCGGTCCGGCAATATCGGCCCGACAGTCTGGTGGAACGGCGGGATCGTGGGCGGCTGGGCCCAGCGAGCCGATGGTGAGCCGGTCTGGCGGCTGCTGTCCGACGTCGGCCGGGATGCTTCCGGAGCGATCGAGGCGGAAGCATCCCGGCTTTCGAAATGGGTGGGTCAGGCCCGGGTCACTCCACGCTTCCGCACCCCGCTGGAACGGGAGTTGACGGCCTGAGCCGGTCCGCCCCGCCGTTTCACGTGAAACGTGACGCTCAGGCTCACAGGCCCCGCCATCCGCCCTCGTCCACACCGCCGGGGACGGCCGCTGTCGGATCGTACGGCTCCCGCGTGAAGACGAACGACCCCAGATCGAGATGGTTCACGCTGCCGTCGTCGTTCCGGACCACACGCAGTGTCTCCCCCGCGTAGTAGCCATCGAGACCGACCCAGGTGCCATCGGGCTGTGCGGTGAACCGGGCACCGCGCCCGTCACCCTGCAGGGGTGCGAGCTCCAGCCCGCAGTCCGAACTCATCCGCAGGACGTTCGAGCGCGTTCCCCAGTACCAGAGACCGGTCAGCGCGAGCAGCTCGGCATCCACCTCCGGCAACGGGCACCAGGGCTCCGGAATGCGGGGCTCGGACTCGGCCACGATGTCCACGAGGTCGGCGGCGACACCACCGATCATCAGCCCCGATGTCGTATTGGTGAGCGCCACGGCCACCACATCGTCCTCGATGCTGATCCACAGGGCGGCCAGGAATCCTGGCAGCGAGCCCGTATGACCGATGAGCGTGCGGCTGCCGCTCCGCACCACTTGAAGGCCCAAACCGTAGTTGAACTGCCAGTCGCCGGACTCGGTCGGTGCGGACGGTTCACGCATCTGTTCCACGGAGGCGGCACAGAGCACCCGGTCGTCCCCCTCGGCCAGGAGGGCCGCGAAGCGCAGGAGGTCGTCGGTAGTTGACCAGAGCTGGCCGGCCGGGGCCATCAGCCCGAGATCCTCGGCCGGTTCGGGCAGCATGACATCGGCCCAGGGATGCACGGCCCAGCCGCCCGCGTGCGGCGACTGCGGGTGGGGGCTGGTGCGGTGCATGCCGAGCGGTTCCAGGATCTCGCGTCGCAGCACCTCTGCCCAGCTCGCCCCGCGCACCTTCTCGACCAGTGCGCCCAGCAGCGTGTAGCCAGGATTGGAGTAGTGGTGACGTTGACCCGGGCTGTACATCCGCGTCTGCTCGCCGAGCACATCGGCCAACTCGGGCCGCAGCGTGCCCGGGGTCCTCTCCCACCAGGGTGCGGGCGACTCGGCACCGAGTCCCGCGCTGTGCCCCAGCAGTTGATGGATCGTCACGCCACCGACTCCGGTGCCGGGCAGATGCTTCTCCAGCGGATCGTCCAGGTCCAGAAGGCCCTCGTCACGCAGGCGCAGGACGAGCACCGCGGTGAAGGTCTTGGTGAGGGAGCCGATCCTGAACTGTGTGTTGGCGTCGGGGGCATGGCCGTCCACGCAACTGCGGGCGCCGCTCCAGACGGTCTGCCCCTGCCTCTGTACCGCGGCGACGATCGAGGGCGCGCGGCCTTCCGACTGTGCGGTGGCGATGCGGTGCAGCAGGGCACGCTGGGTACCCGGGAGCAACTGTTCGGATGAGAAAGTCATGCTCAAACAACTACCCGCAGAACCAAGCAGTGGCGAACCCATTTCACAGCCCCTGGACCGTGCCTGGAGCTGGTCGGGCGGTGACGGTCAGCCGCCGATGTGATGGGGTCCCGCATCGGTCGCCCGAGACACGGAGTTGGATCGGGTCGTGGGTGTAGTGCTCGGCGGCCGACGACTTCTCAGTCCTGGTCCGCGCCGTCTTCCGGAAGCAGGGGGAACAGTCGGGTGATGAGAGCCACCGGCCGAGCGCCGTCGGGCCGGGCCAGGGGGCGTTGTTCGCGGTCCTGGTAGGGCACGAGCGCCCGTCGGACCACGTCTGCGACCCGGCTCATCTCTTCGGGTGTCAAGTAGGCGACGGCGCTGAAGGCTTCGTCGTAGCGCCATTCGGACGGCGCTTCGTCCCGCTGCGTCAACCATCGCCGCCAGCTCTCGTCCTCCAGCCCTCGGGCCAAGTCGCCGAACGGCTCCCCGGTGGACCCGCTGGCAGCGGCGGCGTGCTGCCTCAGACGCCAGGGGCGTGCGCGTCCCCCGCTGTGGGGGGCCTCTTCGATGTAACCATGACGTGCGAGCTGCCGCAGGTGAAATGAGCAGAGCCCAGAGCTGTATCCCAGGCGGGAGGCGGCTTCGGTCGCCGTGACGGTGCCGACTTCGGCAAGCAGCTCCAACAGGGCTGTGCGCACCCCGTGCTCGCGCAATTCATCGCCGGTGCCGGGTGAGTGGTCGGCCTGGGTGTTGAGGTCATCTTCAGTCACTTTGCAAACTCTGCTACTTTGCAAAGGACTTGGCAAGCAACAGTCCTTGCCAGAGGCATCGGTTGCGGCGACCTCCGTGGCATCCGTGGCGTGCACACGTATCTCGACCGGCTCTCCAAGCGGGATCGCAAAGACGCACTGCGGCAGATGGCAGAACGCCGTGAAGAGATCTTCGCCCAACGCGTCGCCAAGGCCGCCGGCCTGGGGCAGTGAGAGCCCGAAGCGGAATTTGAGACTTCATGGGGGTTGTAGGTTCTCAGGTCCTCTGCCATGTGACGGTGCTGTGACCTGCGGTTCTTCTGGTTGTCTCAGGTCGTGTCGCCGAGGTGCTGTCTCAGGGACGTGTCATTTCCTGACCGGAACCAAAGCCTTCCACAGTGCCCAGCCACGGGCCCGCGCTGTTCTGCCGACGGTGAAGACCGGCCCGACCGGACTGGACGATCACTACAGTCCAGTCTCATGACGACGGTTACATCGCGCACGGTCGAGTAACCGGCCGACGGCCTGACGATGATCGGGCACTCGCGCTCCCCGCCGGTGTCGACCGCAGGCCCGCGGTCCTGATCGGGCCCGAGGGGCCGGGCCTGAACGACTTCCAGCGCCGCCGGGCCGACGCCCTCGCCGAACTGGGTTACGTGGCGCTGGCCTTCGACCTCCACGGCGGGCTCTGGTTCACCGACCCACAGGAGATGCTGGCGCGCGTGACCCCGCTGCTCGCCGACCCCGACCGGATGCGGGGTATCGGTCATGCGGCACTCGACGTGCTGCGTGGCGAACCACGTACCGACCCCGACAGGATCGCCGCTATCGGCTACGGCACCGGGGGCGCAATCGCGCTGGAACTCGGGCGCGACGGCGTCGGCCTGCGGGCGATCGGGACGGTCAACGCACTGACCACGGGCCGACCGGGCGAGGCGGCGCGCATCCGTTGCCCCGTGTGGGCCGGGGTCGGATCGGAGGACCCGATCATGCCCGCTGAGCAACGGGACGCCTTCGCCGCCGAGATGCAGGCCGCGGGCGTCGACTGGCGCCTCGTGGTCTACGGCGGAGCCCTGCACGCCTTCCACCACCCGCCGGTCGACCAGACCGTGCTCCCCGGCGTCGGCTACCACCCGCAGCACGCGCAGCGGGCCTGGCGCGACGTCGTCGGCCTGCTCGCCGAGTGCCTGCCCGTAACGGAGTGAGCCAGAACGTCAGGACCGCCGTCGTCATGACACGACGGCGGAGAAAATGACACGAAGCCCGAGAACCTGCAGGGGTTGTAGGGTCTCGCGGCTCGCGTCATGGCGCGGCGTGCTGACCAGCAGGTTCCGGGTGGGTCTCAGCGTTCGCGCCGACACCCTGTCTCAAATCCGTGGCACTTCCTCGGGGCAGCGTTGGAAGATGGCGGCGTGCGACTCCCCTACGTCTGTCGCGTCAGTAAGTACGACCCCGCCGACCGTGACGTACACGGGCACTACACCGGCGTCGAGGACACCATCAGCGATCACGGCGAGGCCGAGGCGGCCTGTCTTCAGGCGGTTCAGGCGTTCGCCGCGGATACCGGTATCGACCGTCTGTCTGTCCGCGAGCCGCAGGTTGCGTCGCTCGTCCATTTCGGCGTCGAGCCGCCACTGGACGACTTCGGCCTCGGCACGCTCCTTCCAGGCGGTCTTGCCGGCTTCCACGACGGAGCAGAAGTGCCGCTGGACGTCGCGCTGGAACTGGTGCGGCTCATGCTGCGGGACAGTGGTGCCTGGTGCCGGCTGGAAGTAGAGGGGGCACTCGCTGTGCACGTCGGATGGGACCAGTACCTCTACGTCGGCAGCAGCCGACCCTGCCACGCAGCACTCGCCCGCACCCGCGAGCTCGGGCTTTTTCCAGAATGCCTGGACGTCTCCCCCTACGACTTCGAGCCCGAGGACGACGGCGTCCTACGGCCAGGCGACGACGACTTCTGGGCCGACCTGCACAGGGCAGTTGCCTGCGGCCGCGCCGGACTCCTGGAAGAGATATACGTCCAAAACGCCTCGCGATGGCATCGCCTCACCCGCGACACCATCGACACGGTCCGCGCCGAGCTCGCTCCCCGCGCCCGCCTGGCCGTGTGGCCGGACCTGTCCTCCGACATCAACGCCATCCTCAACACCCTCCCCGCCGAGGGCCTCGTCGAGGGCGTCTGGCAGGACAAGGAAGGCCAGATCCACAGCGTCGTCGCTGACGAAGACGACTTCCCGGAGCTGTCTGCCCGCATATCCGATGCCGACGCTGCAGCGATACTGCCCGTATACGCCGATGAGCGTATCCCTCTGCTTTCCGCCGTCATGCCCGACAGAGACGGAGTCGTGCGCGCCCGCTGGCAGGCCGAGCAATCCCTCAGCGACTTGGCCAAATGAGCGCTCACGGCCACCGCGAGCGGCCAGGCGCTCAGCGTTCTACGGTGAGGGGTGCAGGGAAGCGCTCAGATCAGGCGACACCCGAACGAGCGACGCCGCTGACGTGCGCGTCTCAGCGACGTGGCCAGCCGGCCAAACAGTGGCCATCTGGTCTGAGATTCGGCCACGAAATCTGAGACCCTGCAGGGGTTGTAGGGTCTCGCCACCGATAGCATGTCGATCTTCTGTGACCTGCTGGTTCTCTGTTGTCTCACCGCGATGTCACCCAAGATCAGTCTCAGATCGATGCCATTTCCTCGGCGGAACGATGAGTCTGCGGCTGAGCCACCGAGCACGAGGACTACATGCGAGCTCAGATCGCGCACCGATGAGTTTCCCGCGCCGCGCCGGTCTGTACGCGTGAGACCGACTCACGGAAGGCTGGCGCCATGCGGAAATTGATCTACGGCATGAACCTGTCCCTGGACGGCTACATCGCCGCGCCCGGCGACGACATCGGCTGGAGCGTGCCGAGCGACGAGCTGTTCCAGTTTTGGTCCGACCAGTTGCAGGCGACCGACCTGACGCTGTACGGGCGCAAGCTGTGGCAGACGATGAGCTCCTACTGGCCGACCGGCGACCAGCAGCCCAACGCCACCCCGGCGCAGATCGAGTTCGCGCGCCGCTGGCGGGACATGTCGAAGGTGGTGTTCTCCTCGACGATCGACAAGGTCGACTGGAACACCAGCCTGGTCACCGGCGACGCGGTCGCCGAGATCACCCGGCTCAAGGCCGAGGACGGCGGCCCGATGGACATCGGCGGCGCGACGCTCGCCGGGGCGGCCATGCGGGCCGGGCTGATTGACGAGTATGTGCTGGCCACCGCGCCGGTCCTGGTGGGCGGCGGCACGCCGTTCTTCACCGCGCTGGACAGCTGGGTGAACCTGAGCCTGGTGGAGACGCGGACGTTTCCCGGCGGCGTGACCCTGACCAGGTACGAGACGAGGCGCTGAGCGCCCGTCACGCGACTCGACCGCCTCTAGGACGGAGGGGGATGTTGTGGGTGTGAGCCCATCGGGTCATGTTCGTGGTGCTCATGCCCTTCTCGCGGGCGAGGTCAGCCAGTGTCCGGCGGTGGTCGATGTACTGCTCCATCAGCCAGTCCTTCTCGACTACTCCGCGGCGTTTGTCGTCCCGGGGGCCGCTGCGCAGAGACATGCCGTACTCCTGCGCGAGCGCTGTCAGCACCTTCCGGGAGAAGCCGGTGAGTTCAGCGATCTTGTCAAGAGAGTGGTGCTCGTCGAAGTAGAGGCGGGAGAAGGTGTCGGGCGGCACTTCCTTGCGTGCCCGCATGCGGATGCGGGGCATGGGTCTCACTGTGCTCTTCGGCGGAGGTTCGGGTGCTGGGCGTTCGTCCAGAATGTGCCGGACCGCCTCGATGCTCGTGCCGAGGACATCGGCTGCGTACTGCAGCGGGTTCTTGTGCTGGCGAACGAGTCGGTGCAGACGGGAGAGGTCGATGTGTGCCGGGCCGGGACCGGGAAGTTTGAGTCCGCTCAGCAAAGTGGCGGGAGGCTGCCAGGTCACGGGCTCGTCATGGATACCGTGCTCGGCGAGAAAGATTCTGGCTTCGTAAGCCAGCGCTTCGGCCAGCTTGGGAGTTTGCAGGGCAACGAAGCGGGCGGCTCGGGCTCGGAACTCTGCTTCGTTGAGTCTTTGATGGTCGGAGGCAGCTTCGATGGGAAGCCCACTGATGCGCTGGAACAGGCGGCTGCGGGCGATGCGTTCACGGCAGCCGCTTCCAGGGCTTGTGTCTGTGCGGCGGTAGATCTCCTGCCAGCGTTCGGTCGGTAGCAGATTCGTGTAGTCCAGACCGCGGCGTCACTGGTAGTCGACGGGAACGTGAACAGCATCGAGGTGGTCGGCCAGCCGGGCCAGTGCTCTAACGGTGTCCGGCCAATGCGGGAGATGTCCAAGTTCCGTCGCCTTCGCTGCCTTCCTCGCCTCCATCGGCGCGGACGTGGCGTAGGCGGCCTTCGGCTCGTCGTCGGCCGCCAACTCCCTGCTGCCGGAGCGAAAGTCGGAGAAAAGCAGTTTCTTGAGAGACAGCCGCAGCAGCCCATGACCATCCTTCAAGACCACACCTGCGTCCAGAGCAAATGGTGGATCGCGGCGCGGACTTGAGGTTCTGGGTGATCCGGCAGGCACCCCATGGCCTGTCCCAGAAGAAGCCCATCGAGATCCGCGTCCCGCAGCGCTTCCAGGATCTCGGTGTTGAACAGCCACTCCCTGCGGTAACCCGCGAGGAACCGGATGTTTTCCAGTTCTGCGGCCGGAGGATCACTCCAGACCTCGTACTCCCATCCCCGCGACTCCACCGCCCTCCGGGTCCAGTCGAAGGTGAACGCCACCTCCGGCTTGGACAACCGCTGGAATGGCTTGACGTCAACAACCACCGGCACCTGCCCTGTGAACAGGAGGTAGTCGGGGACGTGCCGACGTACCTTCCCCTCCATCACCGTCTGCAGCAGAAAGGGCTGGGCCACGATGGCTCGTACGGACGGATCAAAATCGGCGAAGAGCAGGCGCGACAGCTCAAGTCGTGACTCGTAGATCACGTGGTCTCGCATCGTCGCCGACCAATAGGTACCCGAGTAGTGCTTCTGGTCCCTGTACCAGCGGAAAGTCCGCCACGGACAAGCCGTCTGCAGCGACACCGGTGCCGCAGACGCCCAGGAACACTCTTCAACCCCGCCACCGTGCCCACGAAAGCTGACCGTCGCTTCCATCCCCACTCCCGAGTTGGAGTTGCCCCCGGCAGCACGATGCTCCCGCCCAACACGCCGACGGGAGCACACCAGCAGCGCTTTCACTCGAATGAGGTACGGCAGCGACCTGCGAATCTCAGCTCAGTGTCGGATCCGACTTCCATCCGACATCGAGCGTGAGATTCCGACACGAAATTTGAGACCCTACAAGGGTGCCGGTCAGGTCTGTGCCATGTCGACGAAGCGCGAGTAGTGGCCCTGGAAGGCCACCGTGATCGTTGCCGTCGGACCGTTACGGTGCTTGGCCACGATCAGGTCGGCCTCACCGGCTCGGGGGGACTCCTTCTCGTACGCGTCCTCGCGGTGCAGCAGGATCACCATGTCGGCGTCCTGCTCGATGGATCCGGATTCACGCAGGTCGGAGACCATCGGCTTCTTGTCCGTGCGCTGCTCGGGACCACGGTTCAGCTGGGAGAGCGCGATGACCGGAAGTTGAAGCTCCTTGGCCAGCAGCTTGAGGTTTCGGGACATGTCCGAGACTTCCTGCTGACGGCTCTCGGCACGCTTCGAGCCGCCGGACTGCATCAGCTGCAAGTAGTCGATGACCACGAGCTTGAGGTCGTTGCGCTGCTTGAGACGACGGCATTTCGCCCGGATCTCCATCATGGAGAGGTTCGGGGAGTCGTCGATGTAGAGCGGGGCGGCCGAGACGTCCGGCATCCGGCGGGCCAGCCGCGTCCAGTCCTCGTCGGTCATGGTGCCGGAGCGCATGTGGTGCAGCGCGACCCGTGCCTCGGCGGAGAGCAGGCGCATCGCGATCTCGTTGCGCCCCATTTCGAGGGAGAAGATCACGCTGGGCAGGTTGCTCTTGATCGAGCAAGCCCGTGCGAAGTCGAGGGCCAGCGTGGACTTACCCATGGCGGGACGGGCCGCGATGACGACCATCTGGCCAGGGTGCAGGCCGTTCGTCAGCGCATCGAGGTCGGTGAATCCGGTCGGCACCCCGGTCATTTCGCCACTGCGCGAACCGATTGCCTCGATCTCGTCGAGCGCGCCCTCCATGATGTCGCCGAGCGGCAGATAGTCCTCGCTGGTGCGCTGCTCGGTGACGGCGTAGATCTCGGCCTGCGCGGAGTTCACGATGTCGTCGACATCGCCGTCGGCCGCGTATCCCATCTGCGTGATCTTCGTGCCGGCTTCGACGAGCCGCCTCAGGACCGCCCGCTCGTGGACGATCTCCGCGTAGTACGAGGCGTTGGCCGCGGTCGGCACGGACTGTACGAGGGTGTGCAGATACGGCGCTCCGCCCACCTTGGTGATCTCGCCGCGCTTGACCAGCTCGGCCGCCACCGTGATCGGGTCGGCCGGCTCACCCTTGGCATAGAGGTCGAGGATCGCCTGGTAGACGGTTTCGTGCGCGGGACGGTAGAAGTCGTGGCCCTTGATGATCTCCACGACATCGGCGATGGCGTCCTTGGACAGGAGCATGCCACCGAGGACGGACTGCTCGGCATCGAGGTCCTGGGGCGGCACCCGCTCGAAACCGGGCGAGCCGCCCTCCCATCCGCCGCTTTCCCTGCCTCGTTCGTGCTGCTCGCCGCGGTCCCGGCCTTCACCGCGGCGCTGCCGGGAAACGGGCAGACGGTCGCTGGGACCGGTCTCGGCCCAGGGGTCGTCCAAAGGCTCGGGAATGCTCACCGGGCCACCTCCTCCCGTCCGCTCCGCGGACCTCGCCATGCCACTCTTTCTTACGGCACAGCACCGACAAACAAGACGCCCGACTCCGGTTCCGGCGCGTCGAGTTCTGCGTGGTTCCAAGACCAGAACGGGGTGCGGGCGCCGGTCCACGGTAGGCCGCTCGGCACCGTCAGCCAATCTGGTTATCCACAGGGCATGTGGACGACCGACCAGATGCTGTGGAGAACTCTGCGGAACCTGTGCACGGAGCGGGGGACAGCACTGTGGACAAACTCATAACACCCGCACCATCACCGCGTTGACCTGGACTTTCCCCATCCACGGGCTGTGGGGGAGAAAAACTTTCCGAGTCAGCACAAGATCACGTCAAACACCACACGGGAGAACGCCGAACCCCAGCAAATGTAAGGACTACAAAGCAATTGCATCTATTACCTGTGGAAGATTAGATTGACCCCCATGATCCAGGCCCCGGCACCCCCGCCGCCCAGTCGTCGACGACATGACCGCGAGATCATCTCGCTTGCCGTCCCTGCCTTCGGCGCACTCGTCGCCGAGCCGCTCTTCGTGATGGTCGACAGTGCCATCGTCGGCCACCTCGGCACCCCGCAGCTGGCCGGCCTGGCCGTCGCCGCCGCCTTGCTGACCACCGCCGTCAGCATCTTCGTCTTCCTCGCCTACGCCACCACCGCGGCAGTGGCACGGCGGGTCGGGGCGGGCGATCTGGCCTCCGCGATCCGGCAGGGCATGGACGGCATCTGGCTGGCGATCCTGCTGGGCGTCGCCGTCATCGCCATCGCTCTTCCCACGGCCCCCTGGCTGGTGGACGTCTTCGGCGCGTCCGACACGGCAGCCCCCTATGCGACCACGTATCTGAGGATCTCCAGCCTCGGCATCCCGGCCATGCTCGTGGTGATGGCCGCGACCGGTGTTCTCCGCGGCCTGCAGGACACCAGGACCCCGCTGTATGTCGCCATCGGCGGCTTCGCGGCCAATGGAGCCCTCAACGCGGGACTGGTCTACGGTGCCGGTCTCGGTATCGCCGGATCGGCCTGGGGCACCGTGATCGCTCAGGTCTCGATGGCCGCCGCCTATCTGATCGTGGTGGTACGGGGAGCCCGACGGCACGGCGCCTCGCTGCGTCCCGATGCCGCGGGTATCAGGGCCAGCGCCGAGGCGGGCGTTCCGCTGCTGGTCCGTACGCTGTCGCTCCGTGCCGTCCTGCTGATCGCCACGGCCGTCGCCGCCCGCCTCGGCGACACCGAGATCGCCGCGCACCAGATCATCCTCTCGCTCTGGAGCCTGATGGCCTTCGCCCTCGACGCCATCGCCATCGCCGGTCAGGCGATCATCGGCCGCTACCTGGGAGCCGAAGACGCAAAGGGCGCGCGCGAGGCATGCCGTCGCATGGTGCAGTGGGGCATCGTTTCCGGGGTGGTGTTCGGGGCACTGATCGTCCTTGCCCGCCCACTGTTCGTGCCCTTGTTCACCAGCGACCAGTCCGTACAGGACACTCTGCTCCCGGCGCTGCTGGTGGTGGCGCTGTCCCAGCCGATCGCCGGCGTGGTCTTCGTCCTGGACGGAGTGCTGATGGGTGCCGGTGACGGGCGGTACCTGGCCTGGGCCATGCTCGTCACTCTCGCGGTCTTCGCTCCGGTCGCTCTGCTGGTACCGGTGATCGGTGGCGGCCTGACGGCGCTGTGGTGGGCTATGACCTTGATGATGGCCGTCCGCCTGGTGACGCTCTGGCTGCGCACCCGCTCCGGCAAGTGGATCGTCACCGGGGCCACCCGCTGAACCACCGGCCGTAGCCCCGTTTCACGTGAAACCGCGGAACCGCTGAGAGCGGGGGCCCGCTGAACTCCGGGAACGCTGAAGGGCCGCACCCCACGGGGTGCGGCCCTTCATCTGCTCAGGTGAGCTGTGCCCTTAGGCAGCAACGACCTCAATGCCGAGGCTCGCAGCGACCTCGGGGTGCAGACGCACGGACACCTGGTGTCCGCCGAGCGTCTTGATCGGCGAGCCGAGCTCGACGCGACGCTTGTCGACGTCGGGGCCACCGGCAGCCTTGATCGCCGAGGCGATGTCGGCCGGGGTCACGGAGCCGAAGAGACGGCCGGCGTCGCCGGAGCGAACAGCCAGACGGACCTTCACGGCCTCGAGCTTGGTCTTGATCTCGTTGGCCTGCTCGATCGTGGCGATCTCGTGGATCTTGCGGGCGCGGCGGATCTGCGCCACGTCCTTCTCGCCACCCTTGGTCCAGCGGATGGCAAAGCCCCGCGGAACCAGGTAGTTACGGGCGTACCCGTCCTTGACGTCGACGACGTCGCCCGCAGCACCGAGGCCGGAGACCTCGTGGGTGAGGATGATCTTCATGATTCGGTCACCCTTCCCTTATCGCGCGGTGGACGTGTAGGGCAGCAGCGCCATCTCACGGCTGTTCTTGACTGCCGTGGCGACGTCACGCTGGTGCTGCGTGCAGTTGCCGGTCACGCGGCGGGCACGGATCTTGCCACGGTCGGAAATGAACTTCCGCAGCATGTTCGTGTCCTTGTAGTCCACGTACTGGGTCTTGTCCTTGCAGAACGCGCAGACCTTCTTCTTAGGCTTGCGCACAGGCGGCTTCGCCATGGTGTTTCTCCTGTGTGATCAAGAAGTGGGGGTACGAGCTGCCCTAGAAGGGAGGCTCGTCCGAGTAGCCGCCGCCGGAGCCGCCGGAGCTTCCGCCCCAGCCGCCTCCGCCGCCCTGCTGGCCCCCGCCCTGCTGACCGCCGGACGGCGCGCTCGTGGCCCACGGGTCGTCGGCGGGAGCGCCGCCACCACCCTGCTGGCCACCACCACCGGGACCGCCGCCCCAGTTGCCGCCGCCCTGCTGGCCACCGCCGTATCCACCCTGGCCGCCCTGGCCACCGCGACCGGTGGTCTTGGTGACCTTGGCCGTGGCGTTCTTCAGGCTGGGGCCGACTTCCTCGACATCCAGCTCGTAGACCGTGCGCTTGACGCCCTCGCGGTCTTCGTACGACCGCTGCTTCAGCCGGCCCTGCACGACAACGCGCATGCCTCGCTGGAGCGACTCGGCGACGTTCTCCGCCGCCTGCCGCCAGACCGAGCAGGTGAGGAACAGGCCTTCGCCGTCCTTCCACTCATTGGTCTGCCGGTCGAAGATGCGGGGAGTGGACGCGACACGGAACTTCGCGACCGCCGCACCGGACGGGGTGAAGCGCAGCTCGGGGTCGTCGACGAGATTGCCGACGACCGTGATGACGGTCTCGCCTGCCATGGATGAACCTCTCGGCGGGGATTGCTTCTGGCTGCTTGCTGCTACTCGAACCCGATGACCACTGAGCTAGAAGCTCAGTGGGACTCGGGACGGAGGACCTTGGTCCGGAGGACCGACTCGTTCAGGTTCATCTGGCGGTCGAGCTCCTTGACGACCGCAGGCTCGGCCTGCAGGTCGATGACCGAGTAGATGCCCTCGGGCTTCTTCTTGATCTCGTAAGCGAGACGACGACGGCCCCAGGTGTCGACCTTCTCGACCTTTCCGTTGCCCTCACGGACGACGGAGAGGAAGTTCTCGATCAGCGGGGAGACAGCGCGCTCCTCGAGATCGGGGTCGAGGATGACCATCACCTCGTAGTGACGCATGTGGAACCCACCTCCTTTGGACTCAGCGGCCACGGTCGTTCCGTGGCAGGAGGGTCGTGATGCGTAAGCAACAGTGTCTCCGAGTAAAGCAGCCGCCACTGACAGCGCCCTCCATCGAGAGGAGCTTCCGTGCTGGCCTGGGCAGACACCGGTGCAGACCGTACAGAGTACCCGCACACCGGCTTCCGGTTGAAATCCGGTGCTCAGGAGACGCAATCTGGACACATCGGGTGTGAGCGGCGCCACTGCGCGCCCCTTTCGGCCAGGAGGTACTCCATGGCACAGGCAATACGACCCCGTCCCCCCGTCTCCCTTCTCGCCACGGACGGCAAGCCCCATCCCCTCCAGGAGACCCTGGTCGCGGTGACGCTGGTTCTCGGTGCGCTCGCCTTCGTGACGGCGATGTTCCACAGCCTGCATCTGATCAGTTCGTGGGCCGGGCTCATCGGGATCCTCACGGCTGCGTACGGGCAGTACATCTCGGTGACCACGCGCGAGCGGTTCCCGCTGATCATCGGCATGGGCGCATCCGCCATCGGCTTCTTCCTGGGCATGGCCCACGGCGGCCTCTTCGGCGGCGTGGTGGGCTGACCCGACACATGACAGACAGCAGGTGATCCACGACCGGCACAGGTGGGTTGATTCACGACAGACACAGCAGCCACAACCGGACAGGCGGAACGGCGCGGGAACCCCGCAGGGGCCCCGCGCCGTTCCCCGTACAAGGACCCGGCGACCCGGGTCGCATCGGCGGCGGAGCGGCAAGGTCCCATAGGGCCAGACGGCGTACTCGTCGGCCACAGTAGGCTTCGGCGCGAGAGCCGGAGCCCCTGACCGATGGGGACACACCTGCCGAGGAGCGCCCCGCATGAGCCTGACCCTGAGGACCATCAGCCGAGAGCAGCATCTGGCATACATCCAGAGTCTGCCCGCGGCGAGTCACATGCAGGTCCCGGCATGGGCGGACGTGAAGGCCGAGTGGCGCTCGGAGAGTCTCGGCTGGTTCGACAAGGGCGGACAGCTCGTCGGCGCCGGCCTGGTGCTCTACCGGCAGTTGCCCAAGATCAAGCGGTACCTCGCCTATCTGCCCGAGGGCCCGGTCATCAACTGGTACGCGCCGAATCTGGACGACTGGCTGCAGCCGATGCTGGCGCATCTCAAGCGGCAGGGCGCCTTCTCCGTGAAGATGGGCCCGCCCGTCATCATCCGTCGCTGGGACGCGGCCGCCATCAAGTCGGGCATCCAGGACCCGGAAGTGAAGCGTCTGCGTGACGTCGAGGCCACCCACATCGAACCGCGCGCCTTCGAAGTGGCGGACCGGCTGCGGAAGATGGGCTGGCAGCAGGGCGAGGACGGCGGCGCCGGATTCGGTGACGTACAGCCCCGCTACGTCTTCCAGGTGCCGCTGGCGAACCGGTCGCTCGAAGACGTCCACAAGGGCTTCAACCAGCTGTGGCGACGCAACATCAAGAAGGCCGAGAAGGCCGGTGTCGAGGTCGTCCAGGGCAGCTACGCCGAGCTCGCCGAGTGGCAGCGGCTGTACGAGATCACGGCGGAGCGCGACCACTTCCGGCCGCGTCCGCTGGGCTACTTCCAGCGCATGTGGACGGCCCTCAACAATGAGGACCCCAACCGGATGCGGCTGTACTTCGCCCGGCACGAGGGCGAGAACGTCGCGGCCGCGACCATGCTGATCGTCGGCGGCCACGTCTGGTACTCCTACGGCGCGTCCGCCAACCACAAGCGCGAGGTCCGGCCGTCGAACGCGATGCAGTGGCGGATGCTGCGCGACGCGTACGCCATGGGGGCCACCGTCTACGACCTGCGCGGCATCTCCGACTCGCTGGACGAGACCGACCACCTCTTCGGCCTGATCCAGTTCAAGGTCGGCACCGGCGGGCAGGCGGCCGAGTACCTCGGCGAGTGGGACTTCCCGCTCAACAAGCTGCTGCACAAGGCGCTCGACATCTACATGTCGCGCCGCTGATACGCGTAGCCCAGCAGGCGTCGCCCTGCACGCGTCGCCCCGCTGATACGCGTCGCCCCGCTGACGAAACCGGCTTCATTGGTTTCAATGGGGACTTCGGCTCCACACACACCTCCCACACAGCAGCCACCAGAAGGGTTCCGGACCGGCCATGGCGCTCTCCCTCTACGTCGACACCGCGCGCTGGCGGGCGCACCAGAAATCCGTCCTCGACCAGTTCCCCGGCCTCGTACCGGTCTGCAAGGGCAATGGATACGGCTTCGGCCACGAGCGGCTGGCCGACGAGGCCATCCGCTTCGGCTCCGACATGCTCGCCGTCGGAACCACCTACGAGGCGGCCCGCATCAAGGACTGGTTCAGCGGCGACCTTCTGGTCCTCACCCCGTTCCGCCGGGGCGAGGAGCCGGTGCCGCTGCCCGACCGCGTCATCCGGTCCGTGTCCTCCGTGGACGGTGTGCACGCCCTGGTGGGCGCCCGGGTCGTCATCGAGTGCATGAGCTCGATGAAGCGCCACGGCGTCAAGGAGGAGGAACTCGGGCAGCTGCACGCCGCCATCGAGGACGTACGTCTCGAAGGCTTCGCCCTGCACCTGCCGCTGGACCGCACGGACGGCTCGGACGCGGTCGAGGAGGTCATCGGCTGGATGGACCGGCTGCGCGCGGCCCGGCTGCCGCTGCACACCATGTTCGTCAGCCATCTGCGCGCCGAGGAGCTGGGCCGGCTCCAGCAGCAGTTCCCGCAGACCCGTTTCCGCGCCCGCATCGGTACCCGCCTGTGGCTGGGCGACCACGAGGCGACGGAGTACCGGGGCGCCGTCCTGGACGTCACGCGTGTGGTCAAGGGCGACCGCTTCGGCTACCGCCAGCAGAAGGCCGCCTCGGACGGCTGGCTGGTGGTCGTCGCCGGCGGTACGTCGCACGGCGTGGGCCTGGAGGCCCCGAAGGCCCTGCACGGTGTGATGCCGCGTGCCAAGGGGGTCGCCCGCGCGGGCCTGGCCACCGTCAACCGCAACCTGTCGCCGTTCGTCTGGGCGGGCAAGCAGCGCTGGTTCGCCGAGCCGCCGCACATGCAGGTGTCGATCCTGTTCGTCCCGGCGGACGCCCAGGAGCCGAAGGTCGGCGACGAGCTGGTGGCCCATCTGCGCCACACCACCACCCAGTTCGACCGCCTCGTGGACCGTTAGGACGGCGCCGGGTCCCTCCGGACGGGAGGGACCCGGCTCTCAGTCGGCGACCGGGCCGCGTGCCGCGCCCCATTCCACTCGCGGCCCTTCCACCGCTGGGTGGGCATGCCGCGGCGGATGCGCCGCCCGCCCCAGCACGAACACGTCCGGGGCCCCGTCGAGCACCCCGCCGGACGGATCGTCCGACCCGTCGCGCCGGACGACGTCCCGCTCCGGCATGAGGATGTCCCGTACGACAACGGCACAGAGGTACAGCGTGCCCAGCAGATGCAGGGCGATCGCCAGCTGGTACCCCTCCGTGGGCAGCCCTTGGTGCTTGTCCCCGCTCGTCGTGTACGCGAGGTACATCCAGATCCCCAGGAAGTACATGACCTCGCACGCCTGCCAGATCAGGAAGTCGCGCCAGCGCGGCCTGGCCAGGGCGGCCAGGGGGATCAGCCACAGCACGTACTGCGGCGAGTAGACCTTGTTGACGAGGATGAACGCCGCGACGACGAGAAAGGCCAGCTGCCCCAGGCGCGGCCTGCGCGGCGCCATCAGGGTGAGAGCGCCGATGGCCGCGCACAGCAGGACCGTCGTCAGGGTCGACACGGTGTTGACGGTCGAGACCTCGATGCTCTCGCCGGTGCGCTGGGTGATGATCAGCCAGAAGGAGCCGAAGTCGATGCCCCGTTCCTCGCTGAATGTGTAGAACTTCTTCCAGCCCTCGGGTGCGAAGGCCATCACCGGCAGATTCACCACCAGCCAGGACACCACCGCCCCGAACGTCGCCATGCCGAACTCCCGCCATTTGCCCGCTCGCCAGCACAGGACGAACACCGGCCCCAGCAGGAACACGGGGTAGAGCTTGGCGGCCGTGGCGAGCCCGATGAGGATGCCGAACGCCAGCGCCCGTCCCCGGGACCACATGAGCATCGCCGCGGCCGTCAGCGCGACGGCCAGCAGGTCCCAGTTGATCGTCGCGGTGAGCGCGAAGGCCGGCGCGAGGGCGACCAGCAGTCCGTCCCAGGGGCGGCGCCGGTGCGTACGGGCGACACAGACGGCGATGATCACGGCGCAGATCATCAGCATGCCCGCGTTGACCATCCAGTACATCTGCTCGCGGTGCTGAATGGATCCGCCCGGCGTCAGCCAGGAGGCGATCTGCATGAACAAGCCCGTCAGGACGGGGTACTCCAGGTACTCCATGTCCCCGATCAGCCGGTCGAAGTACGGCACGAGGCCGTCGGAGAACCCGCGTGCGGCGTAGAGATGCGGAATGTCCGAGTAACAGGCGTGCGTGTACTGCGAACCCGCGCCCCTGAACCAGGCCCAGTTGTAGCAGGGCAACTTCTGCACCATGCCGAGCGCGAACATCCCGAGGGCCACGAGTGCGATGGCGCCCACGGGCGTGAGCGCCGTGCTGCCGAGCCGTGACCAGCGCCCCGACCGGCCGCCGATCAGCTCGCTGCCGGCCGCGGCGACCTCGTCCTGGTGCGTGGGCCGTACGACCGACGGCTCCTGGTGCTGGTGCACACTCGTGTCTTCTGCGCTTGGCATGCCGCTCATCCTGCCGTACGGGTCTGTGGAAACGACGAGGGCCGCCGCACCGTGTGGTGCGGCGGCCCTCATGACCGGGTCGGCCCGGCGGCCGCGCGGGCGCTATCCAGTCCCTCCGAAGATTCCGCCGCCGTCCCCGCCGTTCCCGTTGCCGTTCCCGTTGCCTCCGGTCGGTGGCGAGGGGGACATCGGCGGACTGCTGCTGGGACCACCGTTGTCTCCGCCGTTCGCGCCGCTGTTGGTCCCGCCGTTGTTGTGCTGGCAGTCCCAGTCCCACGTACCGCAGGTCTCGGTGGGGTCGGGCGGCGACGGGGTCATGCTCGCCGAGGGCGACTCGGTCACCGTCGTGGACGGCGACGGCGTCGTCGGCTCGGTGGGCGTCGGCCTGGGGCTCTGCGCACCGCCGCCGTAGACCGTGTCACCGATCGACTCCGGCTTCGGGAAACTCACGATCGGCTGCCCCTTCAGGGCACCCACCATGTAGTCGTGCCAGATCTGAGCCGGGAACGACGCACCGTGGATCGTCTGCTCACCACCCGTGCCATACATCTTTTCGAACTTGCGATTCTTGTTCGTCGCATCGTCGTCGAGCCGGTACATGCTGATGGCCGTGGACAGCTGCGGCGTGTAGCCGACGAACCAGGCCGACTTGTTGTCGTCCGTCGTACCCGTCTTGCCCGCCACGTCCCGGCCGGGGATCTGAGCGGGGGTACCGGTCCCCTTCTCGACGACGTTCTTCAGGACGTCGGTGACGTTGTCGGCGATCACGGCATCGAAGGCACGCTTGGGGGCGTCCTTGTGCCGGTAGATGGTCTTGCCGTCGTACTTCGCCTCGGAGACCGAGAAGGGCTCACGCTGCTGGCCGCTGGCGGCGAAGGTCGCGTACGAGCCGGCCATACGAATCGCACTGGGCGAGGACGTACCGATGGAGAACGACGGCACGTGCGAATCCGCCATCTGTTCGTCGTCCTTGAGCCCCGCAGCCATGGCGATCTCCTTCACCTTGTCGGTGCCGACATCCATGCCGAGCTGCACGTAAGGGGAGTTGGCGGACCACTGCATCGCCTCGCGGAGGGTGATGTTGCCCCTCGACTCATTGCCGTCGTTGGCCTGCAGCCACTCCTTGCCGTTCTCGTCGGTCCAGATCTCGCCGTTGTACTTCTTGATCTTCAGCTTGTCGTCGGCGTTGTAGATGCTGAGCGGCGAGACCTTGGTGCGATCCGACGGGTCCTGGTCCTCCCCGAGCGCGGGGTTCCGCTTGCCGTACTCCATCGCCGCCGCCAGCACGAACGGCTTGAAGGTCGAACCGACCTGCGCACCGGTGGGATTGGCGTTGTTGGTGAAGTGCTTGGTCGCGTCCTGGCCGCCGTAGATCGCCACGATGGCCCCGGTCTTGGGATCCACCGAACCGCCGCCGAACTGGACGTGGGTGTCCGTCTTCGGCCGCTGCTTCGGCTTGATCTTGCTGTCGTAGACCTTCTGGACCGCGGTGTTGAGTTCCTCGACCTTCTTCTTGTTGAAGGTGGTGTGGATCTGGTAGCCGCCCCGGGCCAGCATTTCCGCCGTGACGCCCTTGGTGTTGTTGCTGAGGAAGTACTGCCTGGCGAGTTCGACCAGGTAACCGGTCTGACCGCTCAGCTGGGCGTTCTTCTTCGGCTGGAGGGGCATCGGGAACTCGGTGTACTTGGCGCGCTCCGCCTGCGAGAGGCGCCCGTCCTTCACCTCTTCGTCGAGGATCCACTTCCAGCGCTTGATGGCCCGGTCGGTGTTCAGCTTCGCCGTCGCCTGCACGGGGTCGACGTCGGTGGCACCCGCCGGGTCGTAGTAGGACGCGCCCTTGAGCAGCGTGGCCAGGAACGCGCACTCGCTCGGATCCAGGTCGACGGCGTCCTTGCCGTAGTACGTACGGGCAGCCGCCTGGAGTCCCGAAGCACCTCGCCCGTAGTACGAGACGTTGAGGTAGCCCGCCATGATCTCGTTCTTCTTCATGTCGTTGCTGACCTTGAGCGTGATGAAAAGTTCCTGGAACTTCCGGCTCAGGGTCTGCTCCTGGGACAGACGTGAGTTCTTCACGTACTGCTGGGTGATCGTCGAACCACCCTGCGTCTCGCCTCCGGTCGCCATGTTGAACAGGGCCCGGGCGATGCCCATGGGGTCGATGCCCCGGTCGTGCTCGAAGGACTTGTTCTCGGCCGAGATGACGGCGTTCCGCATTGCTTCGGGAATCTGCTCGAAGCCGATGATCTGGCGGTTGACCGCACCGCCCGTGGCGACCATCTGCTTGCCGTCGTCCCAGAGGTAGACGTTGTTCTGCGCCTCCGCGGCCTCGTTCACCTTGGGCTTCTCGACCATCGCGTACGCGATACCGGCGACGCCCATGAGCAGGCCAAGGAAGCCGATACAGAGGCTGGAGACCAGCTTCCACGACGGAACCCAGCGCCGGAAGCCGTACTTGCCGGCACGCGGGTAGTCGATGAAGCGCTTCTTGGCCGGGCGCTGGGGACCACGGCCCCGTCCTCGGCCCGGCCCTTCGTTCCCGCCGCCACCGCGGCGACGTCCACCGCCACCGCCTCCGCGGCCTGCGCCGCCCCGCTGAGCGGCGCGTCTGGCCTCGGCGCGGCCGACGTACGGGCTGTCCCCGCCGTGCGAACCGGAAGGTGACTCAGAAGTTACTCCGCGTGACGGAGCCGCGCGGCGTCCTGAGGACTGCTGGGCGGCTCGTCTGGCCGCTGCGCGCCCACCACCTTGCGGTTGCGGCGTTTTGCGACGGTGCTCGCTCATCGAACGACTACTCCTCGGGCAGGCGAGAGCGCCTGGAAGCGGCAGTTGAGATCCGGTCCCCCCGAATTACGGACAAGCCTCGCGACGGGCTCGTCCGCCATGCGTCCGGCTGGTCCGCGAAGACTGACGCGCGCGGGCGTCACACGGTTCCCGGTGGTCTGCATGCCGCACAGACTACGCACGGTCAAAACCCTCCTAGGACCGAACTTCACCCCAAACAACGCAAGTCGGTGCCTACGAATTCGCGATGTGACGCCGTTCACGATGGCCCCTCTTGTCGCATCGCGACGACCGATCTATCGTCATGATGTATCGAGTCGATACATCAGCTCGGTACATCAGCCCGGCACAGGGCTCCGCAGGAGCACTCGGAGAAGGAGGGGGCGAAGTTGAGCAGACGCTCCGGCATCCTCGAATTCGCCGTTCTGGGCCTGCTCCGCGAATCCCCGATGCACGGGTACGAGCTGCGCAAACGTCTCAACACCTCGTTGGGGATCTTCCGCGCCTTCAGTTACGGCACCCTCTATCCCTGCCTCAAGACGCTGGTCGCCAACGGCTGGTTGATCGAGGAGCCAGGTGCCGCCCCTGCCGACCATCCGCCCGCCACCGGCCGTGCGGTCGCCCCCGCCTCCTCACTGGCCGGGCGTCGCGCCAAGATCGTCTACCGGCTGACGGCGGAAGGTAAGGAGCACTTCGAGGAGCTGCTCTCGCACACCGGCCCCGACTCCTGGGAGGACGAGCACTTCGCAGCCCGCTTCGCCTTCTTCGGGCAGACGGAGCACGAGGTGCGGATGCGAGTGCTGGAAGGCCGGCGCAGCCGGCTGGAGGAGCGGCTGGAGAAGATGCGGGCCTCTCTGGCCCGCACCCGTGAGCGCCTCGACGACTACACACTTGAGCTGCAGCGACACGGCATGGAGTCCGTGGAGCGCGAAGTGCGCTGGCTGAACGAGCTCATCGAGAGCGAGCGGTCGGGACGGGATCAGCGACGGTCCTCGCCCGGGAGCGAAGCTCAGCAGAACACCGCAGGAGAGACGGACGGCCTGCCCCGGCGCCGGGGTGACACCCCGCCGGATCCGTCCGACGACACCTCAAAGTGAGGTCCCCGCAGATCCGCGGGGCCTCCATCGGGAACATCCAAAACACACAGGGAGCAACCGGAATGGGTTCGGTTCGCGTAGCCATCGTCGGCGTGGGCAACTGCGCCGCCTCGCTGGTCCAGGGCGTCGAGTACTACAAGGACGCCGATCCGGCCGGCAAGGTGCCCGGTCTGATGCACGTCCAGTTCGGCGACTACCACGTACGGGACGTCGAGTTCGTCGCCGCCTTCGACGTCGACGCGAAGAAGGTCGGTCTCGACCTCGCGGACGCCATCGGTGCCAGCGAGAACAACACCATCAAGCTCTGCGACGTGCCGAACACCGGCGTCACCGTCCAGCGCGGCCACACCCACGACGGTCTCGGCAAGTACTACCGCCAGACCATCGAGGAGTCGGCCGAGGCCCCGGTCGACGTCGTCCAGGTCCTCAAGGACCGCAAGGTCGACGTCCTCGTCTGCTACCTCCCCGTCGGTTCCGAGGTCGCTGCGAAGTTCTACGCGCAGTGCGCCATCGACGCCAAGGTCGCGTTCGTCAACGCTCTCCCGGTCTTCATCGCCGGCACCAAGGAGTGGGCGGACAAGTTCACCGAGGCCGGTGTCCCGATCGTCGGCGACGACATCAAGTCCCAGGTCGGCGCCACCATCACGCACCGCGTGATGGCGAAGCTCTTCGAGGACCGGGGCGTCATCCTGGACCGCACGATGCAGCTGAACGTCGGCGGCAACATGGACTTCAAGAACATGCTCGAGCGTGAGCGCCTGGAGTCCAAGAAGATCTCCAAGACGCAGGCCGTCACCTCCCAGATCCGTGACCGCGAGCTCGGTGCGGACAACGTCCACATCGGCCCGTCGGACTACGTGGCCTGGCTGGACGACCGCAAGTGGGCGTACGTTCGCCTTGAGGGCCGCGCCTTCGGTGACGTTCCGCTGAACCTGGAGTACAAGCTCGAGGTCTGGGACTCCCCGAACTCCGCCGGCGTCATCATCGACGCCGTCCGCGCCGCGAAGATCGCCAAGGACCGCGGCATCGGTGGCCCGATCCTCTCCGCGTCCTCGTACTTCATGAAGTCCCCGCCGGTCCAGTACTTCGACGACGAGGCCCGCGAGAACGTCGAGAAGTTCATCAGGGGCGAGGTCGCCAACTGACGCAGCCGGACACGGTGCGTTTACGTGGTCGGGTACTGAACGGCAACGCTCATTCCTTTCCGCGCTGTTGAGGGTCCCCGGGCAATCAGCCCGGGGACCCTCAACGTATGTGACTCTTGATCACATGGCCGTCGTGGGTGATCTGCGTGTTCTTCTGCGCCTTCGGAACTTCCGTCGCCTGCTGGCCGTACGGCTCCTCTCCCAGTCGGCCGACGGTGTCTTCCAGGTGGCGCTGGCGGCTCACGTCGTCTTCTCGCCGGAGAAACAAGCTTCGGCAGGTGCCATCGCCTCCGCGATGGCGGTGCTGCTGCTGCCGTACTCGCTCATCGGCCCCTTCGCCGGCGTCCTGCTGGACCGATGGCCGCGCCGCCAGGTCTTTCTGTACGGGAATCTGCTGCGTGCCGCGCTCGCCTGCTGCACGGCGTTCCTCATCCTCGGCTCCGCACCCGACTGGCTCTTCTACGCCTCGGCGCTGTGTGTCACCGCGGTCAACCGCTTCGTCCTGGCCGGACTCTCGGCCGCGCTGCCGCGTGTTGTCGACAGCGACCGGCTGGTGCTGGCCAACTCGCTCTCACCGACCGCCGGGACGCTCGCAGCCACGGCGGGCGGTGGCCTCGCCTTCGCCGTACGGCTGCTGCTCGCGGACTCCGATGCCGTGGTGGTACTGCTGGGCGCGGCGCTCTACCTCACGTCGGCGCTGGCCTCCCTGACCCTTGCCACCGGACTCCTCGGGCCGGATCAGGACGGACACCGGACCGGGCTGAGGGAGGCCCTGGCCGCCACCGCGCGGGGGCTGGTCGACGGGTTGCGCCATCTGGCGCAGCGGAAGCAGGCCTCCCGGGCGCTGGCCGCCATGACCGTGATGCGCTTCTGCTACGGAGCACTGACCGTCACGGTGCTGATGCTGTGCCGGTACGCCTGGACCGACAGCGAATCCGAAGGTCTGGCTCTGCTCGGACTGGCCGTGGGGGTCTCCGGCGCGGGATTCTTCGCGGCGGCCGTTCTGACGCCCTGGGCAGTGGAACAGCTCGGCCGGTTCCGCTGGATGATGGTCTGCGCGGCGGCGGCCGCCGTCCTCGAACCCGCACTGGGGCTGTGGTTCGTCCCCGTGCCCATGCTGGTCGCGGCGTTCATCCTCGGACTGGTCACCCAGGGGGCGAAGATCGCGACCGACACGGTGGTGCAGACCGCGGTGAAGGACTCCTTCCGTGGCCGGGTCTTCGCCCTCTACGACGTGCTGTTCAACGTCGCTTTCGTGGGAGCCGCCGCGGTCTCCGCCCTGATACTGCCTCCTGACGGGCGATCGACCGTGGTGGTGATCGGGGTGGCTGCTCTCTACACGGTCGTCGCAGTGCTGATGTTCCGGTGGAGCCGCACCGGAGATGCTCTCTAGCATCCGGGACAGAGCAGAGCGAGGGGCGCTGTTTCACGTGAAACAGCGCCCCTCGCCAGATCGGAGTGCGGCCTGCGGGAGCGGGGTCATGTTTCACGTGAAACATGACCCCGCTCCCGCAGGCCGGCGGACCGGGCCCCGGCAGCCTCAGCCCTGCGCGGCCCACCACTCCTTGAGCTTCTTGACCGCGACGCCATGCTCCATCGGACCGTGCTCCAGCCGCAGTTCCAGCAGGAATGCGTACGCCTTGCCGATCACCGGCCCGGGACCGACGCCCAGGGTCTTCATGATCTCGTTGCCGTCCAGGTCGGGGCGGATGGCATCCAGCTCCTCCTGTTCCTGCAACTGCGCGATGCGCTCTTCGAGCCCGTCATAGGTCCGCGAGAGTGCGGCGGCCTTGCGCTTGTTCCGCGTGGTGCAGTCCGAGCGGGTCAGCTTGTGCAACCGTTCCAGCAGGGGACCGGCGTCGCGCACATAGCGACGGACCGCGGAGTCCGTCCACTCACCGTCGCCGTAGCCATGGAAGCGCAGATGAAGCTCCACCAGCTTCGAGACGTCCTTGACCATGTCGTTGGAGTACTTGAGCTCGGCCATCCGCTTCTTGACCATCTTGGCGCCCACCACCTCGTGGTGATGGAACGAGACGCGCCCGTCCTTCTCGAAGCGTCGCGTCCGCGGCTTCCCGATGTCATGGAGGAGAGCGGCGAGGCGCAGAACCAGATCGGGGCCGTCCTTCTCCAGATCGATCGCCTGCTCCAGAACGGTCAGCGAATGCTCGTAGACGTCCTTGTGACGGTGATGCTCGTCACTTTCCAGGCGCAGCGCGGGGAGCTCCGGCAGCACCTGCTGCGCCAGCCCGGTGTCGACGAGCAGTGCCAGACCCTTGCGGGGGTGGGTGGAGAGCAGCAGCTTGTTGAGCTCCTCCCTGACCCGCTCGGCGGAGACGATCTCGATGCGCCCGGCCATCTCCGTCATCGCGGTGACCACATCGGGAGCGACATCGAAGTCCAGCTGAGCCGCGAAGCGGGCAGCACGCAGCATGCGCAGTGGATCGTCGGAGAACGACTCCTCAGGTGTTCCGGGGGTGCACAGGACGCGCTCCGCCAGGTCCTCGAGACCACCGTGCGGATCAATGAATTCCTTCTCCGGAAGTGCGACGGCCATCGCGTTGACCGTGAAGTCACGGCGGACGAGGTCTTCCTCGATGGAGTCGCCGTAGGACACCTCGGGCTTGCGCGAGGTCCTGTCGTACGCCTCCGACCTGTATGTGGTGACCTCGATCTGGTAGCCGTCCTTCTGCGCACCCACGGTGCCGAAGGCGATCCCGACCTCCCACACGGAGTCGGCCCACGGCCGGACGATCTTCAGTACGGCCTCGGGACGGGCGTCGGTCGTGAAGTCCAGGTCGTTTCCGAGCCTGCCGAGAAGCGCGTCCCGGACCGAGCCCCCGACCAGGGCGAGACTGAACCCGGCGTCCCGGAAACGGCGAGCGAGGTCGTCGGCGACCGGGGACACCCGCAGCAGTTCGCTGACTGCACGGTGCTGCACCTGGGTCAGGGCACGGGAGCTGTCTTCTTTGGCGTTCGACACAACAGAAAAGGGTACGTGCCCGGACCGGCCCGGTCGCCCTGGTTTCGTCCCGCCCTGCAAGACTCTTCCGATCATGTAGCGAACTCCCCAGCACTTGGCACCCGCGCACATCGTTACCATGCGTGGACGCAAGAACCGATAACCATCGACACCAGCTGACGACGACGAGGGACGGGTAAGCGCGTGGCCGAGGCGGCAGACATTCAGGGGATCGGACCCTCTCCTGCCCGCCGGTGGCTGCGGCGCACAGCCGCCCTGATCATCGGGGCGCCGCTCGTCGCAGCCCTGCTGGCCGGCCCGACCGCACCCCCGGCGCAGGCGGGCGGAACCAGCAAGGCCCCCACCGGGTCCGAAACGGTCGACGTGTCCCTGAACACCCTGGCTCCGAGCGCGCCGGCCAAGGGGGACACCCTGACCGTCTCCGGCACCGTGACCAACAGGGGCAAGGACACAATCACGGACGCCACGGTCGACCTGCGGGTGGGCCCGAAGCTCCTCAGCAGGACCGACATCGACAACGCCGCCAAGCGCACCGGGTACGTGTTCGGCAGCGACCCCGCCCCGCTCGGCGGCAAGTACACGGTGAAGGTCGCGAAACTCCCTTCCGGGATCAGCCAGGACTTCACGCTGTCCGTCCCGGTCGGCAAACTGGGGCTCGGCGACGACGGCGTCTACCAGCTCGGTGTCTCGCTGTCGGGGCAGACCTCCCGGGTCCGGTACGACCAGGTGCTGGGCATCGAGCGCACCTTCCTGCCCTGGCAGGAAGAGGAGCGCGACTCCAGGACGAAGGTCACCTATCTCTGGCCGCTCATCGCATCGGCCCATGTCACCGCCGAGACGGGCACCGACGATCAGCAGACGCCCGTGTTCACGGACGACGACCTGGCCGCCGAGCTGGCTCCGGGCGGACGGCTCGAACAGCTGGTCTCGCTGGGCAGCCGGCTGCCCGTGACCTGGGTGATCGACCCGGATCTACTGGCCAGTGTCGATGTGATGGCGGGGGAATACCGCGTCAAGTCCGGCGACACCACCGTCGCCGGGAAGAACCAGGCCGTCGCCAAGCAATGGCTCACCTCGCTCGAAGCCGCAGTGTCGGACGGGGAGGTCGTCGCGCTGCCGTTCGCCGACCCCGATCTGGCGTCCATCGCGCACCGCGGCAAGAATGTCTCCGGCACGCTCAGCCACCTGCAGACCGCCACCGAGGTGGCCGGGACGACGGTACAGACCATCCTCCATGTGAAGCCGTCGACCGACTTCGCGTGGCCCGTCGACGGGGCGATCGACCCGTCGGTCGTCGATGTCGCCACCTCCGCCGGGGCCCACAAGGTGATCGCCCGCAGCGACAGCCTCCAGGAGACCGGCGGTCTGTCGTACACGCCGACCGCTGCCCGGCCGATCGGCGGCGGCACCACCGCGGTCGTCGCCGATGCCCGGCTCTCCACGGCCTTCCAGGGCGATATGTCGAAGGCGGGGAACTCCACCCTCGCCGTGCAGAAGTTCCTCGCTCTGACTCTCGCTCTGACCGAACAGGACACGGACGCGGAGCGGAGCATCGTCGTCGCACCGCAGCGGCTGCCCACCGTGGCCCAGGCCCAGTCGATGGCCCGCGCCCTGCACGGACTCGACGACGGACGCTGGACACAGCCCCTCGGGCTGGTGGACGCGGCCGGGGCGAAGCCCGACGCGGACGCGACGACCAGCATCCCCCGGGCCTCCCAGTACCCGAGGAAGCTCCGCAGCCAGGAGCTGCCCACACAGGCCTTCCAGGACATCAAGTCCACCCAGGTCTCGCTGAACAACTTCCAGGTCATCCTCACCCAGCCCGAGCGGGTGGTGACCCCCTTCGGTAATGCGCTCAACCGGTCCATGTCGACGTCGTGGCGCGGCAGGCTGCTGGAGGCCCAGCAGTACCGGGACTCGGTCCGCAGCTATCTGCAGGACCTCACCAACGAGGTCCAGCTCATCTCGAAGTCGGACGTCACCCTGTCCGGCCGCAGCGCCACGATCCCGGTGACCGTGCAGAACAGGCTGTTGCAGGGCGTGGACCATCTCGTGCTCCGACTGAAGTCGGAGAACGCCACCCGCCTCAAGCTGAACGACGGCGGGGCCGTGGCGGAGCAGCCGATCCGGATCGGCGCCGGCCACAGCCAGTCCGTGAAGTTCGACGCGGCGGCCAACGTCAACGGCCAGGTGCAGATGACGGCGCAGCTCTACACGGAGGACGGCACGCCGTACGGCGGAGAGATGACCTTCACCGTGAAGGTCTCCGAGCTCACCCCGACCGTGCTGCTGGTCATCGCGGGCGGGTTGCTGCTCCTGGTCCTCGCGGGCATCAGGATGTACACCCATCGCAAGCGCACCAACGCGGGCGGCGCGACCGGGGACGACGGCGGTGAACCCGAGCAGCCGAGTGACCCGACCCCGGACACCGGGCCGGAAAGCGGGGAGCCGTCGGACTCGGGTGAGAAAGTGGAACGTTGAGCGATGTCTGTCGTGGCCGGTCGGCCGGGGACGATGAGGTGGGGTTTCGATGAACGCGCCGTACGACGGTGACCGCGGTCAGGGTGCGGGCGGAGCCGGGTCTTCCGGCGGACCTCCGGTGCCCCCAGGACCCGGCCCGGTTCCGCCGACGCCCGATCCGTACCTCCAGGACGCCTACGACCGCGATCCGTACCGCGCCCAGGATCTGTCCGTCCAGGACCCGGTGACCGAGGCGCTGTACGACCGTGCCGCGCACCCGCCGCCGCCCCCGGGCACCTACCAGCAGCCCCAGCCGCTCTACCAGCAGCCGCCCGCGGCCCAGTACCCGCCCGATCCGCGCATCTGGGCGCAGACCCCGCCTCCCGAGCCCGACGGCCCGTCGCGGCACCTGCCGTACGGCGACGATCCGGCGACCACCCAGTTCGTCGGGGTGGACGACCTCGTCAGCCAGGCTTCCCGGGACAACGAGCAGCCGGACGCCTTCGCACACCTCTTCCGGGACCAGGAGGGACCGTCCGGGTCCGCGCCCGTTCCGGCGGAGCCCGAGCCGGCACCGGCGCCCGCCCCGCCGAAGTCCGGCGGCCGGGCCTCCGGACTGCTGAAGTCCAGCGCGCTGATGGCGGCCGGCACGCTCGTGTCCCGCCTGACGGGATTCGTCCGCAGCCTCGTGATCACCGCCGCGCTCGGTGCGGCACTGCTCGGCGACAGCTTCACCATCGCGTACACCCTGCCCACGATGATCTACATCCTCACCGTGGGCGGCGGCCTGAACTCGGTCTTCGTTCCTCAGCTCGTCCGTTCCATGAAGGACGACGAGGACGGCGGTGAGGCCTACGCCAACCGGCTGCTGACCCTCGTGATGGTCGCACTCGGGGTGATCGTCGCGCTCGCGGTCTTCGCCGCTCCCTGGCTGATCCACATGATGTCACCGACGATCGCCAACGACGTGGCGGCCAACAGCGTCGCGGTGACCTTCGCCCGGTACTGCCTGCCGACCATCTTCTTCATGGGCGTGCACGTCGTGATGGGCCAGATCCTCAACGCCCGCGGCAAGTTCGGTGCGATGATGTGGACCCCGGTCCTCAACAACATCGTCATGATCTTCACGTTCGGCATGTTCATCTGGGTCTACGGAACGTCCGCCGAGTCCCAGATGGGTGTCCAGACCATCCCACCGGAGGGCGTCCGGCTCCTGGGCATCGGCACGCTGCTCGGTCTGGTCGTACAGGCCCTGGCCATGGTCCCGTATCTGCGCGAGGCCGGTTTCCGGTTCCGCCCGCGCTTCGACTGGAAGGGACACGGACTCGGCAAGACGGTCAAGCTGGCCAAGTGGACCGTCCTGTTCGTGCTGGCCAACCAGGCAGGTGTGATCGTCGTCACCCAGCTCGCCACGTCGGCGGGCAAACTGTCCGGCAAGGACGGCACCGGCTTTCTCGCCTACTCCAATGCCCAGCTCATCTGGGGCATGCCGCAGGCGATCATCACCGTCTCCGTCATGGCGGCCCTGCTGCCCCGCATCTCCCGCGCCGCCCACGACGACGACCCGGGTGCCGTCCGCGACGACATCTCCCAGGGGCTGCGGAACTCGGCCGTCGCGATCGTGCCGGTGGCCTTCGCCTTCCTCGCACTCGGCCTGCCGATGTGCACCCTCCTGTACGCCTCCGCAGGCACCGAGGCCGCCCGCTCCATGGGCTTCATCCTCATGGCATTCGGTCTCGGCCTGATCCCGTACTCCGTGCAGTACGTCGTGCTGCGCGGCTTCTACGCGTACGAGGACACCCGCACGCCCTTCTACAACACGGTCATCGTCGCTGCGGTCAACGCGGCCGCCTCGGCCCTCTGCTATCTGGTTCTGCCCGCCCGCTGGGCCGTGGTCGGCATGGCCGCCTCGTACGGGCTCGCCTACGCCGTCGGCGTGGGCATCGCCTGGCGGCGGCTGCGCAACCGCCTGGGCGGGGATCTGGACGGTGCCCATGTCGTGCGCACCTACGCCCGGCTGTGCCTGGCCGCGACCCCGGCAGCGGTACTCGGCGGCGGTGTGGGCTTTGCCGTTCTCATGGGCCTCGGCGAAGGCGCCTTCGGTTCACTCGCCGCTCTGATCTGCGGCGGAGCCGTACTGCTGGGTGTCTTCTTCGTCGCCGCCAAGCGGATGCGGATCGAGGAGATCAACGGCATGGTCGGCATGGTCCGAGGGCGGCTCGGTCGCTGAGGTTCATCCGCCGCACAACCATCACTGCCCCCCGCGTGTCGTGCATAGCGCCGGAGTGTGGGCACAATTGGCGTGACTGTGCAGAGCTGGCTGGCATCGCGCAACGGATGGGGAGGCAGGAACGACGGTGGCGGAACGTAGCACGGCTGCCGTCGACGTGGCCGACAACAGCGGTGATGAACCGCTGGCCGCCAAGGCGGACGAGGCCACGACCGACGGGACAGCAGAAGCTCAGGACACCACGGGCACGAAGCCGCAGGACACGGATGGTGAACACATCGGTTCCGAGGCCACCCTGCCGACCCCGGATCTGCACAGCGGGCACAAACTCGCCAGACGCTACCGGCTCGAAGAGTGCGTCACCCGTCTGGACGGATTCAGCAGCTGGCGCGCCGTCGACGAGAAGCTGCGCCGCGCGGTGGGCGTGCATCTGCTCCCCGCCGACCACCCCCGAGCCCGCTCCGTGCTGGCCGCAGCCCGCTCCTCCGCTCTGCTCGGCGACCCGCGCTTCGTGCAGGTACTCGACGCGGTGGAGGAGGACGACCTCGTCTATGTCGTCCATGAATGGCTCCCCGACGCCACCGAGCTCACTTCTCTACTGGCCGCGGGGCCGATGGACGCGCACGACGCGTACCAGCTCGTCAGCCAGGTCTCCCAGGCCATGGCAGCCGCACATCGAGAAGGTCTCGCACATCTGAGGCTGACCCCGGGTGCCGTGCTGCGAAGCTCGACCGGGCAGTACCGGATCCGCGGCCTCGCGGTGAACGCTGCCCTGCGGGGCATCACCAGCGACGGCCCGCAACGCGCGGACACCGAGGCTATCGGCGCCCTGCTCTACGCCGCCCTGACCCAGCGCTGGCCGTACGAGACCGATGCCTACGGCCTGTCCGGGCTACCCAAGGGAGTGGGGCTGATCGCCCCCGACCAGGTGCGGGCCGGTGTTCACCGCGGTCTTTCCGAGCTCGCCATGCGCGCACTCGCCAATGACGGCGCAACTGCCTCCCGGCAGGAGCAGCCGTGCACCACCCCGGACGAGCTGGCCAAGGCCGTTGCCGCGATGCCCCGCATCCGCCCTCCGGAGCCCACTTTCACGGCGCCCCCGGAGTACCAGCGCACGACCTACCAGCGAGGCACCTACGGACGCCCGCCCGCAGGCCCCGGCGCCACTCCACAGCCCGTGATCGCCGTGCCTCCGGCCCCGCTCCAGAGCCGCACCGGCAAGGTCCTCAAGTGGGCGGTGTCCGCACTGCTCATTGCCGCCCTGGGCCTCGGCAGCTGGCAGCTCGCGGAGACACTCCTCCACGGAAAAGACTCCGGGACTGAGGACACCACACAGACCACCCCGGAGAACGGCGACAACAGATCGCGCCCCGCGGCCAAACCTCTGCGGATCGCCGATGCGACAGAGTTCATGCCCAGCGGCACCGGAATAAGCGAGAAGGACGTACCCAAGGCGATCGACGGAAACCCCGACTCGGCCTGGGTCACCAAGCGGTACCTGGGCTACGCGAACTTCGGCAACCTCGCGCCCCGCAGGGACGGCAGCGGCATAGTCGTCGACCTGGGCAGCGTTCAGGACGTCGCGGGCATCAAGGCCAAGATGTACCGCAGCGGGCAGAAGGCCGAGGTGCTGGCGGCCGATCCGAGCGCTTCCGCCCCGTCGTCCCTCTCGGACTTCCCCCAGCGCCTCACGGAGCTGGGAACGGTAGGAAGCGATCTGAAGAAGACCCTCTCCAAGCCGGTGCGGACCCGCTACGTTCTGATCCATATCACCGAACTGCCGTCGGACGGAACCGGTGGCTACCGGGGCGGGATCTCGGAGATCACCGTACTCAGCTGACGGAGAGGCCGGTGGGGCGACCCCACCGGCCTCCCGCACATCCGGCGCCCCGCGACGGACGGAAGGCCGCGTTCCCGCCTCGGACGGTGCCTCTTGCGCCCTCTGCCCCCGCCCGCTCGAATCGTGATAGACAGACGCACCTTGACGCAGCGAAAGGGAGGGAGGGGAGGTGGCCGCCGAGCCGTCAGAACCACTCAGCGACTCAGACCTCCTCGCTCGCCATGTGGCCGGCGAACCGGACGCCTTCGGCGAGCTCGTACAGCGCCACCGCGACCGGCTGTGGGCCGTGGCGATACGGACCCTGGGTGACCGCGAGGAAGCCGCGGACGCCGTCCAGGACGCCCTTGTCTCCGCCTTCCGGGCCGCGCACACCTTCCGCGGCCAGTCCGCGGTCACCACCTGGCTGCACCGCATCACCGTCAACGCCTGCCTCGACCGGGTCCGCAAGGCAGCCACCCGCAGGACCTCGCCGGTCAATGACACCGAACGGTTCGAGCAACTCCTCGAACCGCACGAATCCGCGGAGGCACCGGCGGAGCGCCAGGACCTCCACCGCGAACTCCTGGCCGCACTCGCCACTCTCCCCGCCGAGCAGCGGGCCGCACTTGTCCTCGTGGACATGCAGGGCTACCCCGTGGCCGAGGCAGCACGGATCCTCGACGTACCGACAGGCACCGTCAAAAGCCGCTGTGCGCGAGGGCGGGCCCGACTGGCCCCTCTGCTCACTCACCTTCGCGGTGAGGCCGCAGGAGCCGACGAGACGGCCACGGAAAGGAACCGGACGCCGCGGGCATCCGTCCCACCGGCATCGGGGCCGAGAGATGCGGGCACAAGCGATCCCGCTGCAGTGAAGGGCGGAGGTGGGCGCACATGACATCAACGACCGACACGACCCAGCACCCGGATGTCACAGAGATCTCCGACCTGACGGAGGGGCTGCTCCCACCATCGCGTGCGGAAGAGGTACGCGACCATGTGGATGGCTGCGAACTCTGCGGTGAGGTCCATGCCTCACTCACGGAGATCCGCGAGTTGCTCGGCACCGTACCCATGCCACAGCGCATGCCGGACGATGTCGCAGACCGCATCGATGTCGCGCTCGCCGCCGAAGCGGCTCTCGGCACCACGACACCGCACGGCTCGGCACATGTTTCACGTGAAACAGAACCACCTGCAGCACAGAAGCCGAACGCAGAGCCCAGCTCCTCGGACCGTCCCGCAGGGCGACCCCGGGCGACCACCGGCCCCGGCCGCCGACCGGTCCGGCGCCGCCGCCGCACAGCCGTGCTCGGAGCCGCTCTCGGTGCAGCCGTGGTCGGCGTGAGTGTCTTCATGCTGCAGACCATCCAGTCGTCCCAGAATTCCGGGAGCCTCAAGGCGGCAGACCACAGCTCCAGCTCCGCGGCGAACGGCAGAGGAATCTTCTCGGAGTCCACGCTCGAAGGCCGGGTGCAATCGCTTCTTCTGACCGGCACCAAACCATCGAGGTCAGCAGATGGTGTGGAGGCTGAGAAGCAGGCACCATCCGTCGGGGCGCAATCGACACCCACGGACGCCCCGGGCGAGCCCGAGTCGCCACGGACGCCGTTGCGCGCACCCACCGTGGCCGTCCCGCCCTGTGTGGAACAGGGCACCGGCCGCGACGCCGCCGCCCTCGCGGTGGAAGAAGGCACCTACGAAGGCGCGGACGCCTTCCTCGTCGTCCTCCCGCACCCATCCGATGCGACCCGTGTACAGGCGTACGTCGTCGACGCGGCCTGCGTCCGGACAGAGCCCACGGGCAAGGGACAGCTTCTGCTGACCCGCACCTACGCACGCCCCTGAGAATCGCTCGGACACCGCCTCGGCACGTCGGGGAATGCATCCCCCGTAGGATCCGTTGGGTGGGGTGAGAGTCGTTGAACCGGCCCCAGTAGGCGTGGACAGTAGGCAGTCTGCAGAGACGAGGAAGAAACCCGTGAGCGACGTCCGTAATGTGATCATCATCGGCTCCGGCCCCGCGGGCTACACGGCCGCCCTTTACACCGCACGCGCCTCGCTGAAGCCGCTGGTGTTCGAGGGCGCCGTCACCGCCGGTGGCGCGCTGATGAACACCACCGACGTGGAGAACTTCCCGGGCTTCCAGGACGGGATCATGGGCCCCGAGCTCATGGACAACATGCGCGCGCAGGCCGAACGCTTCGGCGCCGAGCTCGTCCCCGACGACGTCATCTCCGTGGACCTCAGCGGAGACATCAAGACGGTCACCGACACGGCCGGCACGGTGCACCGCGCCAAGGCCGTCATCGTGACGACCGGCTCCCAGCACCGCAAGCTGGGCCTGCCCAACGAGGACGCTCTCTCCGGACGCGGTGTCTCCTGGTGCGCCACCTGCGACGGCTTCTTCTTCAAGGACCAGGACATCGCGGTGGTCGGCGGCGGCGACACCGCGATGGAGGAGGCGACCTTCCTCTCCCGGTTCGCCAAGTCGGTCACCATCGTCCACCGCCGGGACACACTGCGAGCCTCCAAGGCGATGCAGGACCGCGCCTTCGCCGACCCGAAGATCAAGTTCGCCTGGGACAGCGAGGTTGCCGGAGTGCACGGCGACCAGAAGCTGTCCGGTCTGACCCTTCGGAACACCAAGACCGGCGAGACCTCCGAGCTCGCGGTGACCGGCCTGTTCATCGCGGTGGGCCACGACCCGCGCACCGAGCTCTTCAAGGGCCAGCTCGACCTCGACGACGAGGGCTACCTCAAGGTCGACGCTCCCTCGACGCGCACCAGCCTGACCGGTGTCTTCGGCGCCGGTGACGTCGTCGACCACACCTACCGGCAGGCCATCACGGCTGCCGGCACGGGCTGCTCGGCCGCACTCGACGCCGAGCGCTTCCTCGCAGCGCTCGCCGACGAGAAGGCCGCTGCGGCCACCGTCTGAACCACGCCTCTCACCCCACACACCCCAAGCAGTTAAGGAGGTCGCCGTGGCCGGCGCCCTGAAGAACGTGACCGACGACTCCTTCGACGAGGACGTCCTGAAGAGCACGAAGCCTGTGCTGGTGGACTTCTGGGCCGCCTGGTGCGGCCCGTGCCGGCAGATCGCCCCGTCCCTGGAGGCCATCGCCGCCGAGCACGGCGACCAGATCGAGGTCGTCAAGCTCAACATCGACGAGAACCCGGCCACGGCCGCCAAGTACGGCGTCATGTCCATCCCGACCCTGAACGTCTACCAGGGCGGCGAGGTCGCGAAGACCATCGTCGGCGCCAAGCCGAAGGCCGCGATCGTCCGCGACCTCGAACCCTTCCTCGGCGAGTAGTACCGCAGCAAACCGCTGTTTCACGTGAAACGGGTCCATCCCTCGGGGGATGGACCCGTTTCACATTGTCCTGGGCTCTCGCTCACAGCGGCCTCAGCGCCGGCTCCTTCTGCACTGCGCCCAGCAGCCGGTCCAGTGCGAGCTCGACGTCTTCCTTCCAGGACAGCGTCGTACGAAGTTCCAGTCTCAATCGCGGATGAGCGGGATGTGGCCGTACGGTCTTGAAGCCGACTGCCAGTAGATGGTCCGCGGGAAGCACACAGGCCGGCTCCTTCCACCGAGCGTCGCCGAAAGCCTCGATCGCCTTGAACCCCCGACGCAGCAGGTCCTTGGCGACGGTCTGCACCATGACCCGGCCCAACCCCTGCCCCTGGTAGCCCGGCATGATCCAGGCAGTTATCAACTGCACAGCATCGGAGGAGACCGGGCTGGTGGGAAACGCGGTCGAACGCGGTACATAGGCCGGTGGCGCATAGAGCACGTAGCCCACCGGCACATCGTCGACATAGACAACGCGGCCGCACGACCCCCACTCCAGGAGAACGGCCGAGATCCAGGCCTCTTTCTCCAGCTCGGGCGTTCCCGCCTTTACCGCAGCTTCCCCGCTGACCGGATCAAGCTCCCAGAAGACACATGAGCGGCAGCGTCTGGGGAGATCGGAAAGGTTGTCCAGTGTGAGCGGTACGAGCCGACGCCCCATGAAGGCTGTTCCTCGCTTCCTTCGCCCGCCGCATCGCGTGCGACAGTCAGTGCGCTCCGTTCGAGGAGCAGGCTGCCGACGAACCCTCCGACAGCCCCCAGGCCCAGCCCCACTGTCATCAGTCGGCTGTGGCTCACTGATCGCATGGCCCTCCTTACAGAGGTGGCTCAAGCCGGATGTGCCATACCAGAACGCATCGTATCCACCCAGGGATGAAGCCGACACCGAGAGAAAGCAAAGGGCGGGCTGTGTTCCGGTAACCACCGGAACACAGCCCGCCCGACAGCCCCATCGGCAGGGTCAGCCCTCGTCGTCCTCAGCGGATTCCTCGGAGGGTCCCCGATCCAGCACGCGCCCTTCTCCCGGCGCCAAGCTGCCGAGAATGCGGTCCAGATCCTCCATCGATGCGAACTCGACGACGATCTTCCCCTTCTTCTGACCGAGGTCGACCTTCACCCTGGTCTCGAAGCGGTCCGAGAGCCGGGTAGCGAGATCGGACAGTGCAGGCGACACCCGGCCGCCGGCCCGCGGCCCCTTGGCCTTGGCGGGGCTCGTGGGACTGGAGCCCATGAGGGTCACGATCTCCTCCACCGCACGCACCGAGAGCCCCTCGGCCACAATGCGATGGGCCAGCCTGTCCTGCTCCTCCGAGTCATCCACGGACAGCAGCGCCCGCGCATGACCGGCCGACAGCACCCCGGCCGCCACCCTCCGCTGCACCGGAGCCGACAGCCTCAGCAGACGCAGTGTGTTGGACACCTGCGGGCGGGAACGCCCGATCCGGTCGGCCAGCTGGTCATGCGTGCACTTGAAGTCCTTGAGCAGCTGGTCGTACGCGGCTGCCTCCTCCAACGGGTTCAGCTGAGCCCGGTGGAGGTTCTCCAGGAGCGCGTCCAGGAGAAGCTTCTCGTCATCCGTTGCCCGGACGATAGCCGGAATCCGCTCAAGACCCGCCTCACGGCAAGCCCTCCAGCGCCGCTCGCCCATGATGAGCTCATAGCGCTCCGGCCCCACCTTCCGCACGACAACCGGCTGAAGGAGGCCCACCTCCTTGATGGAGGTCACCAACTCCGCGAGCGCGTCCTCGTCGAACACCTCACGGGGCTGGCGAGGATTCGGGGTGATGGTGCCGAGAGGAAGCTCGGCAAAATACGCCCCGGCAGGTCCCGCCGATTCGGCGACCGCTCCGGACTCCGAAATCGGCGCACTCGGCTCCGGTACAACCGGAGCACCCGCGCGAGTGGCCACCTTTGCCGCAGCCACCCCCCGCTCCGCCGTCATCACAGGACCCGCCCCAGCAGAGGTCGATCCCATCCCCGTGGACGGCACCTGCTTCTCCTGCGGAGCGGCGGGGATCAGGGCACCCAGCCCACGCCCCAACCCTCTTCGACGCTCGCTCACTGAATCCCCTCCGAAATGCTCTGCTGGCTGTTCCCGCTGCCCGGCTGGGCATGCTGGGACTCGTAGTGGACCCCGACACCCCGAAGGGCGATCTCACGCGCCGCTTCGAGGTACGACAGTGACCCGCTGGAACCCGGGTCGTAGGTCAGCACAGTCTGCCCGTAACTGGGCGCCTCCGAAATGCGCACCGATCGCGGAATGCTGGTCCGCAACACCTCCTTACCGAAGTGGCTGCGCACCTCCTCCGCGACCTGCGAAGCGAGCCTGGTCCTGCCGTCGTACATGGTGAGCAGAATCGTCGACACATGAAGATCGGGGTTGAGATGCCCCCGCACCAGGTCCACATTGCGCAGCAACTGACCCAGCCCTTCCAGCGCGTAGTACTCGCACTGGATAGGGATCAGCACCTCGGCTCCGGCCACCAGGGCATTGACCGTCAGCAGACCGAGCGAAGGCGGGCAGTCGATGAGGATGTAGTCCAACGGCTGCTCATACGCCTGGATCGCTCGCTGCAGTCGACTCTCCCGCGCCACCAGCGACACCAGCTCGATCTCCGCACCGGCGAGATCGATGGTGGCAGGGGCGCAGAAGAGGCCTTCGACGTCCGGTACGGGCTGAACCACCTCGGAGAGCGGCCTGCTCTCCACCAGGACGTCATAGATAGAGGGGACTTCGGCATGGTGATCGATACCCAGAGCCGTAGAGGCGTTCCCCTGCGGGTCAAGGTCGACCACCAGAACCCGTGCGCCATGAAGCGCGAGCGAGGCAGCAAGATTGACCGTCGTGGTCGTCTTGCCTACCCCACCTTTCTGATTGGCCACCACCATGACGCGCGTCCGGTCAGGACGGGGCAGGCCCTCGCCGGCGCGGCCAAGGGCCTCAACCGCCAGCTGGGCCGCGCGACCAATGGGTGTGTCGTCCATCGGCGGCGGTGTTTCACGTGAAACACCCTCCCCCGCCGATTCGGTTCGGGGACCGGGGACCGGATCGGTCATCGGTCCCGCGATGTTGGCGTCGGACCGCAAGGATTCACTCTCCTCGACTTCAGGCTCGCAATGAGCAGAGCCTGCCATGCTTTCGGGGTCGTGAACCAGCGAGGCCCGCTCTTCTGTGGATGAATCCGCTTCTGTGGACAACTCCGTAGCCCTAACGGGCCTGCGATGCCGCGGCGCGGCAGCCGCACGACCGCGGCTGATGATTCCCTGCAGCAGAGAGCGACGTTTCACGTGAAACACGATGCCCCTGCAGCCTGGCTACAGGGGCACGACACTCCGCATGGGCACATACAGCCACGTATCGGAAGTGCAGTCGGGAGAGCGCATACAGCCCGTAGCGCTCCGTCCCGCGGTGGGACCGGAGACGTCAGCGACGGCGCCTCGTACGGCTCGTCCTGGCAGCCTTGGCCCTCTTTGCGGCGAACCTCACACCGCCCGGACTCTCACCGACCACCACACGCACCACCGTGGACATCGGGTCGACAACGCCCTCCCCGACATGCAGCACCTCGGTCTCCACCACACCGAGCTTGCCCAGAGCCGCACGCGCCCCGACGATCTCCTCCTCGGCGGTGTCCCCCTTGAGCGCCAACATCTCGCCGTAAGGACGCAGCAGCGGAACGCCCCAGCCGGCCAGCCGGTCCAGCGGCGCCACAGCACGAGCCGTCACCACATGCACCGGCTGCAGCGAGCCCAGGACCTCCTCAGCCCGACCACGCACAACCGTCACATGGTTCAGACCCAGCAGCTCCACTACTTCCTGAAGGAAATTCGTCCGCCGGAGCAAGGGCTCCAGCAAAGTGATCTTCAGATCCGGACGCACCAGCGCCAGCGGGATACCGGGAAGGCCGGCACCCGAACCCACATCGCAGACCGTGACCCCCTCGGGCACGACCTCGGAGAGCACCGCACAGTTCAGCAGATGCCGCTCCCACAGCCGCGGCACCTCACGCGGGCCGATCAGGCCCCGCTTCACCCCGGCATCCGCCAGCAGTTCCGCGTACCGGACAGCCTCCGGGAAGAACTCGCCGAAAACCGCCCGCGCCCCTTCGGGCGCCTGGGGAAGCTCTACTTCCGCCGTCACGGGAACCGTCCTTCCATACCGCACTACCGCACTGTGGGTGGCTGATCTATCAGGCTGACAAAGATCGGCCCCGCCTGCGGACAGACGGGGCCGACAGAACCAGGGTCCGGTCAGGCCGGGAGGACGACGACGAAGCGCTCCGGCTCCTCGCCCTCGGACTCGCTGCGCAGGCCCGCGGCCGCGACCGCATCGTGGACGACCTTGCGCTCGAACGGCGTCATCGGGTCCAGCTTCACCGGTTCGCCGGTGCTCTTGACCTCGTCCGCGGCCTTGGCGCCCAGCTCGGCGAGCTCCGCCCGCTTCTTGGCCCGGAAGCCCGCGATGTCCAGCATCAGCCGGCTGCGGTCCCCGGTCTCCCGGTGAACAGCGAGCCGCGTCAGCTCCTGGAGCGCCTCCAGCACCTCACCGTCGCGGCCCACGAGCTTCTGCAGATCACGTGCCGACTCGCTGATGATCGAGACCGCGGCCCGATCCGCCTCGACATCCATGTCGATGTCGCCGTCGAGGTCGGCGATGTCGAGCAGACCCTCAAGGTAGTCCGCTGCGATCTCGCCCTCCTGCTCAAGGCGGGTCAAGGTGTCGCTGCCCTCAGCGGCCGTGGAGGTGGTGCCTTCCGTCACGGATGGACTCCTTCTTACTTCTTGGACGGGTGCTTGGGCCGCTGCGGACCCTTGCGCTGTCCGGACTTGGCTTGGCGTGAGGAGCCGGACGCGGGCTTGCCCGCCGGCTTGGGCTTTTCGTCCTGCGCTGCGTCCCGCTTCTGCAGGGAGGTCTTGGCACCCGACTCGGTGGAATCGGTGTCCTTGGCCTGCGCGGCACCGGTCTGGCGCTGGGCCTTGGTCTGGCGCTTGGGCTGCTGGCGCCGCTGCGCGGCTCCACCCTCCGCCTCGGCGACAGCGGTCTCGCTCTTGATCACGGTGCCGTCCTCCTGGGCGGCGAGGCCCAGCTTGGCCAGCCCCGTGATGAACTTCCGCTCGATGTCATTACGGTCCGGGCCCTTGGCCACGATCCGCTTGACGGTGTTGCGCCGGGTCCTGCCGCGGACTTCACCGTGAGCGGTGACGCTCTTCAGCAGACGTCCCAGGTACTGGTCCTGCGCCTTGCTGCCCGGGGTCGGGTTCTGGTTGATCACGTACATCTGCTGACCCATGGTCCAGACGTTGGTGGTCAGCCAGTAGACGAGGACACCGACGGGGAAGTTGATACCCATGACGGCGAAGATCACCGGGAAGATGTACATCAGCATCTTCTGCTGCTGCATGTACGGCGTCTTGACCGTCAGGTCGACGTTCTTGGTCATCAGCTGGCGCTGGGTGAAGAACTGCGACGCCGACATCATCACGATCATGACCGCGGTGACGACCCGGACGTCGGTCAGCGAGGCACCGAGGGCCTGGACCTTCTCCTCGCTGTCCATGAACTTGGCAGCGAGCGGAGCACCGAAGATGTGTGCCTGACGGGCGCTGTCGAGCAGCGACTGGTCGATGACACCGATCTTCTTGTTCGAGGCGATGGCCGAGAGCACGTGATACAGAGCGAAGAAGAACGGCGACTGCGCCAGGATGGGAAGGCACGAGGAGAGCGGGTTGGTACCCGTCTCCTTGTACAGCTTCATCATCTCTTCGGACTGACGCTGCTTGTCGCTCTTGTAGCGCTCCTGGATCGCCTTCATCTTCGGCTGGAGCACCTGCATGTTGCGGGTCGACTTGATCTGCTTCACGAAAAGCGGGATCAGGCAGATCCGGATCAGCACCACCAGGGACACGATGGACAGGCCCCAGGCCCAGCCCGTGTCGTCTCCGAAGATCGCCCCGTACATCTTGTGGAACTGGACGATGACCCATGAGACGGGCCAGGTGATAAAGCTGAACAGACTGGCAATCGTGTCCACTAATCAGGCTCCTTGAGCATTGGGCGAAGTCTCTGCGGCCTGACCAGGGGGTTCGGAAACCGATCCCCGGACAGGCGCATCAGCGGCGGAGTCCCCGCCCTTGCCACCGCGCATGGCATTACGCAGGAGTTCATGCCAACGCGGACGTTTGCGTGGTGGAACATGGTCCACGCCACCGGGTGACCACGGATTGCACCGCAGGATGCGCCAAGCCGTCAGCGCGGTTCCCTTGATCGCTCCGTGCCGGTCGATCGCCGTATATCCATAGTGGGAACACGACGGGTAGTAACGGCAGACAGGCCCGAGGAGTGGGCTGATCGTCCACTGGTACAGCTTGATAAGAGCCAGCAGCGGGTACTTCATCGCGCGCCCCCTCCCAGCAGCCGCTGCAGAGCGGCGTCCAGGTCTCGGGCCAGCTGTTCATGGTCGGCGTCGCCCGCACCGGGCAGCGCTCGTACGACAACCAGGCTACCGGGGGGCAGCAGGGCAAGCCGTTCGCGGACCAGGTGGCGAAGCCTCCGCTTCACCGCTGTGCGCACAACCGCTCCACCCACGGCTTTGCTGACAACGAAACCCGCACGCGGCGGGGGAGCGTTCTCCCCAGTCACGTGCGGGTCCGTTGCACCGCTGCGTAGATGAACGACGAGTAGCGGGCGGCCGGCCCGGCGTCCTCGACGTACTGCGGTCGCGAAGTCCTCGCGCCGCCTCAGCCGATTCTCGGTAGGCAGCACGTCATGACCTGTTGGCGATCAGGCGGACAGGTTGGCGCGACCCTTGCCACGGCGGGACGCGAGGATCGCGCGGCCGGCACGGGTGCGCATACGCAGCCGGAAGCCGTGGGTCTTCGCGCGACGACGGTTGTTCGGCTGGAAGGTGCGCTTGCTCACTAGGGGGCTCCAGAAATGAATCGTGTGTTGGCGGGACATCGCCTGGCTGTCACCGTGCGCCCACGAGAGACTCGCGTAAACGCTCTAGTGCACCGCTTCACAATCACAGATCGTGATCTTTGCCCATCGGAGGCAGGCGGCAGCAGCCATCGACAACTCGACCTGGTCACGGTACGCGCGGCTACGCCATCCGGTCAAACCGGCTCCACAGCACCCCACCACTGTGCACAGGCTGTGGACAACAACTTGAACCACGCGGGTCGCCCTGACTACCGTGGCTGAGTTCCGGTCTTTTCTTCCTGCCTGCCGGTCCCCACCCATCCCGTCCCGAGAACCACACATTCGTGGGACCAGCGAGAGAGCGTGCCTTGTGGCTGACGTACCTGCCGATCTTGCCGCAGTGTGGCCACGAGTGCTGGAGCAACTCCTCGGGGAGGGACAGCAGGGCATCGAGCCGAAGGACAAACAGTGGATCGAGCGCTGCCAGCCGCTCGCCCTGGTCGCCGACACGGCGCTGCTCGCCGTTCCCAATGAATGGGGCAAGCGCGTCCTGGAGGGCCGGCTCGCGCCGCTCATCAGCGAGACGCTGAGCCGCGAATGCGGCCGCCCGATCCGCATCGCGATCACCGTCGACGACTCCGCGGGCGAGCCGCCGAGCCCGCCCGCGCCTCCGATGCACCAGTCCCAGCAGCACCGCTACCAGGGGCCGCAGCACGACGAGCGGCAGCACAACGACGCCTACGACGGATACGGGCACCGGCCCTCCGACGACGGCATGCCGACCGCCCGGCCGGCCTACCCCGACTACCAGCAGCAGCGCCCCGACCCCGGCGCGTGGCCGCGTACCCAGGAGGACCTCTCCTGGCAGCAGCCCCGGCTCGGCGGATTCCAGGACCGCGAGGCTCCCGCGGAACAGTGGCGCGAGCCGTACGCCGGCGGTCGCCCCCAGCAGCCGCAGCACGACTACCGTCCGCAGCCGCCCGAGCGCCAGGGTTACGAACAGCAGCGCCCCGAGCACCACGACATGCAGGAGCCCCAGCCGCAGCACCGGCAGGGCGGCGCCGGCACCGGACGGCCCGGCGGCGCCACCGGGCCGATGGGCTCGCAGCCCGCTCCCACGCCCGGCCCCGGCGAGCCGGCGGCCCGGCTGAATCCGAAGTACCTCTTCGACACCTTCGTCATCGGCGCGTCCAACCGATTCGCGCATGCCGCGGCGGTCGCGGTCGCCGAGGCCCCCGCCAAGGCGTACAACCCGCTCTTCATCTACGGGGAGTCCGGGCTCGGCAAGACCCACCTGCTGCACGCCATCGGTCACTACGCCCGCAGCCTCTATCCGGGCACCCGGGTGCGGTACGTGAGCTCCGAGGAGTTCACCAACGAATTCATCAACTCGATCCGCGACGGGAAGGGCGACACCTTCCGCAAGCGGTACCGGGATGTGGACATCCTGCTCGTCGACGACATCCAGTTCCTGGCGAGCAAGGAGTCGACGCAGGAGGAGTTCTTCCACACCTTCAACACGCTCCACAACGCCAACAAGCAGATCGTGCTGTCCTCCGACCGGCCGCCCAAGCAGCTGGTGACCCTGGAGGACCGGTTGCGGAACCGTTTCGAGTGGGGTCTGACCACCGATGTGCAGCCGCCGGAGCTGGAGACGCGGATCGCGATCCTCCGTAAGAAGGCGGTGCAGGAGCAGCTCAACGCCCCGCCGGAGGTGCTGGAGTTCATCGCCTCCCGTATTTCCCGGAACATCAGGGAGTTGGAGGGGGCGCTGATCCGGGTCACGGCCTTCGCCAGTCTCAACCGTCAGCCGGTGGACCTCGGACTGACCGAGCACGTATTGAAGGACCTGATCCCGGGCGGCGAGGACTCGGCTCCGGAGATCACGGCGACGGCCATCATGGCCTCGACCGCGGACTACTTCGGCCTCACGGTGGACGATCTCTGCGGAACCTCGCGCAGCCGCGTGCTGGTGACGGCCCGCCAGATCGCCATGTACCTCTGCCGGGAGCTCACCGATCTCTCACTGCCCAAGATCGGCGCGCAGTTCGGCGGCCGCGACCATACGACGGTGATGCACGCGGACCGGAAGATCCGCGCGCTGATGGCGGAGCGCCGCTCCATCTACAACCAGGTCACCGAGCTCACCAACCGCATCAAGAACGGCTGACGGGTCACCGCCGCACGCGCCGCAAGGGCGCTCGAAGAGCTCTCACAGGGCTCCTCGGGCGCCCTTTTCATTGCCCGGAGACCGCCCGGAAGACCGCCCGGAGACCGTCTGTGGACCGTCTGTGGACCGTCCAGAAGCACCTCGGAGACCCGCTCGCAGACGCCTCGGAAGCCGTCCGACGACCGTCCAGGACCGCCCGACTCGCGCCCCGAGCCCCGCTGCCGACGCTCCGACGCCACCGCAGTGTTCGAATACCTGCCGCTGACCTGCCGTTCTCCACAGATCTGGGGAGTTTTTCCCCTCCACAGCCTGGGGATCCGGAAGTTGTCCATATTGCTTCCACAAGGGCGACTGCCGATACTCCATCAGGCCAGGTCAAGGGCCTGGGGATTTGTGGTCAACAGTGATCCACAGCCTGTGGACAAAATATTCGTCCACAGGGCGTGGATGATGTTGTCCACCGGCAACCCACAGACCGAGCCGTGTTGTCCCCAGCTTCCTGCTGCTTCTCCACACCTCTGTCCACTGTTCGGCAACGCGGCACCGCCTTTCACCGCGCCGAGTGAAAGGCGTCACACCAAGAGGGTCGGTTGGGCTGTGGGGAACCTGGGTAAAGCTGGGGACAGCCCTGGGGAGAAAGTGCCCTCTCCTGTGCATCGGGTGTGCAGAACTTTCCTGTGTCCACAGAAGCGCCGGGTTGTCCACCGGTGCCACCCACAGGGGCAGTGGACAAAAAACAGGACCTGACCTGCGGAAACAACGTTATCCACGGTTTCCACAGGCCCTACTACTACTGCCACACAGAGTTAGCCCGGAATCCGCTTCGAAGTGGGGCCTGTGCACAACTCGGGGCCGGAGCCCTCCGAACCTCTTGTCGCGACTTGACCCCGAGCAGCACCGAGTGTCGGTGCCGTACGTCAGACTGGTCCCCGGCGTCCTCGCTGCCTCATCGGCGGGGGACGCGATCAGACGACGAAGGCCAGCAGGGCGAGCGAGCAACAGCAGGAGGCGGTTCCGGTGAAGATCCGGGTGGAGCGCGATGTACTCGCGGAGGCTGTGGCCTGGGTGGCCCGTAGCCTCCCGGCCCGTCCGCCGGCGCCCGTTCTTGCGGGCCTTCTGTTGAAGGCTGAGGACGGGGTCCTCAGCTTCTCCAGCTTCGACTACGAGGTCTCGGCCCGGGTCTCGGTGGACGC